>VSNE01000046.1:0-1267 GCA_009774155.1 Lachnospiraceae bacterium | reverse complement strand
TATGCGGGAGGGCTTGATGTAAAGAAAGCCCTTCTGGAGCTGGAAGGAGTGGATCTGTCCGGTTTTTTCGAGCCGAAAAAGGGAATGGAACAAGGCCGGATTAAGTCTGAAAATCATCGGGGATATCATCAGAAAGAACGGAGGATGTAATTTTCACATGTTCTTTTCGCCACTGCATTGGTGAGGAACCATATACCTTTTTGAATGCTCTGGAAAAATGTAGCTGGTTGGGATATCCGACGGCGTTACTGATATTTTTAATGGATAATTTAGTGGTCCGCATTAGCTGGACCGCTTTTTTCATGCGGTAATTTATCAGAAATTCCTGCGGGCTGGTACCAAGATTTTCCCGGAAAATTTTGCCGAGATAGTTTCGGTGTATTTTGCAGGATCGGGAAATATCCGCAACGGTTATATTGTTGTGAAAATTCTGGTCAATGTAGGAAAATGCCCACTCAAGATAATATTTGCTCATTCCGCCGCTTGTAGGGACTGTCTTGGATGCGCTGGAACGCATCAGGCAGTCCATAAACATATATAGATGGGACATCAGATTAAAAGTAGTTTCGTCAGGATGTTGAGAGATGTAAAGCATAGTATCTTTCATCTTGGCGGAATATATTTTGTCTGCGGAATGATAGACAGGGTTATTGATGGAAAGCCCGGCAAGCATCAGAGCCTCCTTCACATGCATTCCGTCAAATTCAATCCACGTATATTCCCACGGATGCTGTTCATCTGCCGCATAGGTGGTGATCTGTCCGGGCACAATCAAAAATCCCTGTCCGGTATGAATGTGGTAGGTATGGTCTGCTCCTTTGGAGTCGGTTGCCTGCAGAACTCCGGCACCGGATATAACATAATGAAACAGATAATGGGTGCGCACATGAGGGCCGTAGGAAGATAAAGGATCATTTTGTGCATAACCAAACTGATATATGCACAGGTCAATAAAATTCTGGTCTTGCAGAACATAAAATAAGTCATTCATATTAATGAGCCTCCTTTTGTTGGCTGAAAGATAAATAGTAATTGTGCAGAACAGTCTTAAGCCGGCTTGCAGATTTATTATATATCAAAATGCAACCAAAATCACGCGAAACAAAGAAAATGTTGCATTTGTTCATATAAGCTGATTGCGCAGGACATTTTCGGAATGCCTGTTTCGGAATATAATTGTATTCACCTAGGAAGATTGGATGATAAATCAAAGAAATCCGGCCGGTTTTTTTGAAAAACAAACAATTTTATATGCGTACTGTAACAA
>VSNE01000459.1 GCA_009774155.1 Lachnospiraceae bacterium | reverse complement strand
GATGGTATCAATTCCCTTCGGGAATCGTCGTCCGGGATGATTACAAGCATGGGGAAACTGGCGCTTGCATTTGCGCCAGTGGCGGCCGCAATCGCGCCATTTGCGGCGGCAGCAGCAGCCGGGGCCGCGTCTGGGGCGGCATTATCCGCGGCACTTATGGCAACCGGCGCGGGCTTAATTCTGGTAACAACCGGCGCAACCGGCGCTTCTACGGCGCTTTTACTTGCGGTGTCAGCAATCGCGGCGTTTCGCGCCGGAGCCGCAACAATGGGAACATCCGCTTCAATGGCAACGGCGGCAATGGCAAAATTCGCCGCGTCTTTTACGGTTGTTTCCGCGCCTATGTCCGCATTTCGGGCAAACGCACAAACGACGTTTTCAGGCGTCCAGGCGGTTGTTATATCAAGCACAACGGCGACGACGACGCAGTTTGTCGCCTTGTGGAGAACGGCGCAATCTACGATAACGGCAACATGGGCTTCATACCGCGGATCATTCGCCAGCGCGTGGAGCGGCGTACACGCATACGCCGTAAACGCGGCAAGGAATACGGCACATCAAATAAAAGCGGCTTTTGAGCATATGACAATCACGGTTCCGCGCCCGCGCTTGCCGCATGTATCAGTATCATATAGCACACAGGGATCCGGCGACGCACAAGTTAAGGTTCCGCAATTTTCCGTTTCTTACTATGCGAACGGCGGAATCATGACAGATCCGACGCTTTTCGGGATGGTCGGAGGGGAAGCCGGGCCTGAAGGAATTATCCCGCTGGATCCGTTTTGGAATCATCTGGATAGCGCCGTTTCTGCGGCGGTACAGCAACACAGCGCCAGCGGATCCGGACAGCTTGACAGGGCCGCACAGGACGCGGCCGGACTAGAAAGAATACAACAGTCTGCGGCTTCCGGTGTGGATTCCAGGGCAAAAGAAATATACAGCGATATAACAAACAATAATACCGTGAACCGGTCGAACGACAATAGTTCTTCCGATAATTCACAAAAAATCGTGTTTTCGCCGCAAATTACGATCCAGGGGAACGCAAACAAAGAGGACGTGCAGCAGGCGCTTCAAATGTCACAGGCCGATTTCGCGCGTATGATGGATGAATACAACTGGCAGAACGGCCGCACGGCTATGGCATAAAGGGGGCTGACATATGGACGAAAACAGGATGTATACAACTGTACAAGGCGATATGTGGGATCATATCGCCTGGCAGTTTTACGGTGATGTAAAATATATTGGTTTTTTGTTTTCTGGAAATCCCACGCTTTTAGATATACATGTATTTTCGGCCGGAACAAAAGTTTATATCCCCGAACTTCCGGAGGATTACGACGAAGATATTCCGGAATGGAGATTATAAGCCATGAAAGCAAGACAATCATACGTTGTAGTTAAATATAACGATAAAGATATTACAAAGACAATAACGGATTACATAGAATCTTTCCAGTATGTAGATAACGCTTCCGGAAAGGCTGATACAGTAAAACTAAAGCTGAATGACCGAAGCGGGAAATGGTCTGGAAGCTGGATCCCCGTCCAGGGCGATAACGTACAGACAACGATCCGGCTTACAAATTGGAGTTCAGACGGGGACAACCGGAAATATAATTGCGGTTTTTTCCTGATTGACGATCTGGATTTTTCCGGCCCGCCGTCGGTCGCTTCGATCGGCGGAATCGCAACGCCGATCCAGGAAGATTTTAATGTAACGAAAAAATCCAAAACATGGAAGAAAACAACGGTAAAAGGGATCTTGAAAAAGATTGCAAAGGCCGCCGGGGTGGATCTGTATTTTTCCGGTCAGGATTATCCGATTGACGAACTGGAACAATCGGACAAAACGAATCAATCCTTCGCGTTTGAATTGTGTTCGTCATACAATCTTGCTATGAAACTTTATAACCGAAAAATCGTTGTATTCGATCAGACGGAATATGAAAGTAAAAAAGCAAGCCTGACAATCAAGAAGAATCAGGTTGACAACTGGAATATCAAAAAGAAAATGACACGGGCCTATGATGGAGTACAGATCAGCTATACAGATTCTAAAAAGAATAAAACCTTGACATATAAGTACCTGATCGGGGCCGGAAAACGAATCCTAAAGCTGAATGAATCAGCAGAGAGCCTTCAGGACGCGGAAATAAAAGCAAAGGCGAAACTTTTAGAAAATAACAGGGCTTGCCAAACGGCAAGAATAAAGCTGAAAGGCGACACAAAATTTGTCGCAAGTAAGTGCTGCAATCTGGAAGGCTTCGGAAAGCTGGACGGGAAATATTATATTGATTCCGTCACACATGATAAAGATCCGGGAAGTGGTTATCATTGTTCGCTTGAAATGCACTTATGCGTAATTATAAAGGGAGTTACCGTTGCAAAAGTGAATTCCGGAAAGACGGTCAAAAAAAAGGCTTCAAGTTCATCCACAGCGAAAAAGAAATACACTATTGTTTCCGGTGACACATTATGGAAAATCAGTACAAAAGAATTAGGTTCCGGATCTAAATACATGCAAATATACAATGCAAATTCCGGAACTATTGAATCAGCAGCAAAAGCGCACGGTCGATCGTCGTCAAGTAACGGACATTGGATTTATCCGGGAACCGTGTTAAATATTCCATAAAAGGGGGAAAGGGAATGTCTGACGTAATAAGGGCCGGTTATATATCGGCCGTAAATTATCAGGATGGGACGGCACAAGTCGTCTATAAAGATCGGGACAATTCAACTTCCCCGTATATGCCGGTATGGTCGAACGAATATAACATGCCTGACATTGACACACTTGTTTACGTGGTACATCTTCAGAACGGCGGTACGCGCGGGATGATATTAGTTCCACCGTATACAGATGATAATAAGCCGGTGGAAGGGAAAAAAGGAATCTGGCGGAAAGATTTTGGCGACGGTTCCTATATTCGTTATGACTATGAAAGTCAGCACATGGATGTTATTACACATTCCCTACACGTTGAATCGCTTGAAATAGGCGGCGATTTGACCGTTGACGGGGGGATAAAGGCAAAGACGATAAACACAACCGGAAACGTCCATATAGGCGGCGATTTGACCGTTGACGGGAGTTATCCGGGATAGAAAGGCGGTGTGATACGTGATCGGATATTTTGGCGACGTGATATTTGAAACAAGTGATCGCCGCATTTGCACATTCAACAATATGAAACGGACAATTTCGGCTTCTTATTCTGAACATAATCGCTATAAAAAGAAATCAGAGAGGGAATTTGAGGGGCCAAAGAATCAAAGCGTTTCTTTCAAAATGAAATTCGTCGCCGGTCACGGTGTAAGGCCCTGGAATATGGTTCATGAAATAACGCTTTATTGCGAACAGGGGAAAGTTTGTCCGTTTGTCATTGGCGGCCACAAGGTAGGCGGCGGAAAATGGACGATTGACAGCATAGACGAAGATTACCGGGAAGTATGGAACCGGGGCGAACTTGTTTCGGTAGAAATTTCCGTATCGGCCACAGAATACCATTGAAAGGGGGCGTTTCCGTGCTGGTGATTGATGGAGTGAAAATAGTTCTAAATGGTGCTTATGAAAAAGAACTTCGGAATGAAATTCTTGACAAGTGCATGTTTCTTTTAACACTGATAAAGGGAACAATCCCTATGAATCGCGAGATCGGCCTGGATCCGGATATAATTTCAAAACCGGCTTATATTGCACAGCAAAAATATACAATTAGCGCTATGGAACTGATAGACGAATTTGAGCCACGCGCGGTTGTGGAAGAAGTGCTATTTGAAATGTCCGGCGGCGCCGGAAATATGATTCCAAAGGTGGTGCTAACGTATAATGGAGAATGAAATTCAAAAACTTTATAATTTGCCTGAAATTTCTTTCATAGAGGGGATCACATACGAAGGGATCCTGAATCAGATGATCGCGGACTATGAAAAATACTATGAGGAAAAAACCGACCGGAAGGTTGTTTTGCAGCCGGGGGACAAAGAACATATTCATTTGAGAATTAACGCCGGACAATATTTCCAGATGTATAATCAACTGGACTATGCGGCAAAAATGAACCTTTTAAAATATTCAAGCGGGGATTTCCTGAAACACATTGGAGCGTTAAAAAAGACATTCATTCAGGAGCCGCGCCCGGCCGTATGTACGGCCCGTTTTACTCTGTCAGAGGTCAGAAAAGAAGTTGTCTATATCCCGGAGGGGACGCGGATAACGGCCGGTGATGGGGTATATTTTGCGACGGATGATTACGCGGAAGTTCCCGCTGGCAATTCTTACGTTGATATAGATTGCACATGCGAAACGGCCGGGACGATTGGAAACGATTACGAGCCGGGCCAGCTGGAAATTATCGTTGATCCGGTTCCATATGTCCAAAGCGCCGCAAATATAACAAAAACAGACGGGGGATCCGGCGAGGAATCCGAAGAAAGTTTCCGCGAAAGAATTTTCCTTGCGCCGTCAACCTATTCCGTGGCCGGGCCTTCTGACGCATACGAATATTGGGTAAAACAATATAATTCTGCAGCGATTGAGGATGTAAAAATTTATGAGCCGGTGGAAGCGGTGGTTGACATTCGGATCTTGCTTTTAGGCGGCGGGCTTCCTAGTAAAGCATTTTGCGACGGCTGCCTGCAGTACCTGAAAGACAATCCGATCATCCCTCTAACTGACAATGATATTGTATCGGCGCCGGATGTGGTCGAATACAACCTGAAAGCAAAATATTTTATTAACCGGTCAGACGTCCGCAATATCAATTCCATTCAGGAGAGTATAGAAGCGGCAAAAGATACATATTTAAACTGGCAGAAAACGAAAATCGGACGTGACATAAATCCGGACGCGTTGATCGAATTTGTCAGGGCGGCGGGCGGAAAAAGGGTTGCAATAGAATCGCCAGCCTTTACGCCGATTCCGGAAACATCCATAGCGCGGGAAAAAACGGTTGAATTTGTATATGGGGGCGTTGAAGATGATTAGACTATCTGATTACAGGACAGAAACGGCGTTCCCGGCGGAAATGAAAACCGCTGAAAGAATGGCCCTTGCGTATGCTTACGACAGACAAAAAAAGCTATTCCTTGAACGCTTGCGGCGCGTCTATATATGGGCCGATCTGGATAATGTGGATGAAAACAAGCTGGATTTCCTGGCGGTGGAATGTCGGGTATTGTTTTACAATTCCAGTCTTTCACCGGATGTAAAAAGAAAGCTGATCCAGAATTCTATTTACTGGTATATGAAATTAGGGACGCGCCAGGCAATGGAAGAAATGATTGATATTGTTTTTGGGAACGAGAATACAAACGTCGAAGAATGGTATACATACGCTGGCGACGCGTTTCATTTCCGCGTTGTGGTCGGAACGACGGTCACGCAAACATCAATCAAAGAATTTCTTTTGTACCTGAACAGGGTAAAAAATGCGCGGTCAAGATTTGATTATCTGGTATTTCAGAACGGTATTTCATTAACGATATACCAACGTTCGGAATATGAAAAATTCATATATACATTTTGCGGCGATTTCGAGTGTGGCACATATCCGGATATTTCCGTTGCATTTCAGCCGGCCGAAGTTACGCTTACGCTGGAAGGCGATAGCATGGACGGCCGAACAGATTACACGGAATCAGGAACCACGCCGGATATTTCCGTTGGTGGCGCGGTTATGGAAAACCAGATTGACATACAGCCGGAAGTCCAGGACAATAATATTATTTATATGTCTCTTATACAAATCTAAGC
>VSNE01000458.1 GCA_009774155.1 Lachnospiraceae bacterium | reverse complement strand
AGATCTACAGAGATTAGATCGTAGTCATCGTCAGATGTGTATTATAGACAGGAATCAGGAACCACGCCGGATATTTCCGTTGCATTTGAAAAGACGGAATCACAGATTGACATACAGCCAGAAGGCCAGGACAATAATATTATTTATTCCGCAGACGGAGAAACCGAAAGCGGAACCACGCCGGATATTTCAACGGGATTCCAGGGGAACGGATCGGAAATCAATATTGATCCCGCCGCCGATTCCGGCCGCACCGCATACGAAGAAAGCGGCACATATCCGGACATTTCAAGCGGATTCCAGGGGAGCGAAGGCGGAATTGATATTGACGCAAGCGCTGACACTGGCCGCACGGCATACGAAGGAACCGGTGTATTTCCGGATGTTTCTATTGCCGCACAATTTACCGAAGTTCAGGCAGCGTTTGAAATAGATCCCGGGGGAAATCAAATTGACTATCCTTCGGACGGAGAAACCGAAAGCGGAACCATACCGGATCCGGCGGTCGGTTTTGCCGAAACAGAAAGCGGCGTTTCCGTTTCGGCTGATGGCGCGGGCCATGACTTATATTATAGCACTGACGCGGACAAATACGCGGCGGATGAATAGAAAGGAGATAAACAGCATGGAAGCAAGCTATATTCCATTGACAAATGACGCGCTTGACGATCTAAAGGAATATATCAAGCGTTGTGTTTCACATGCGGAATATCGTTCCGGAAATAATGTGTGGACGAAAATTCCGATCTACAAAGTAGAAACGTTACCGGATGGGCGCGTTGCTATTTTTGTTTTATTCGATCATGACGCGGCGGATCAGATCACGGGGATCCGGTTCTACCACAGAAACGGTTTTATATGGGCTGGCGGTGATGAAAGCCTGAATAAACAGGAGTTTGAAGAAGGCGTCCTTTACCGCTACACATTAAAAATTGTTCAGGCGTCGGGAAAAAGCTAGAAAGGAGCGAAAAAGGATGTATATTCCGGTATTTTGGAAAGATCGCGTCGTGGAGTTTCCGCGGCGCGTTTCTATTACAAACCTGGGGAACGGTATTCAGGAATGGACGCCAGCGCCAGGGGAGATAATCGAAAGAGGAACGCAGCAGAGCGCGACACATTTCGGAAATATGGATTTCGGCGTTATGGAAAATGCGCTAATGGCGGCATTTATGGCAATGAACCTTCGTTTAATCCAGAATTCCGTTGACGACATACAGGGCCAGGTTTTGAACGTTGAGTTAAACAATACGCGGAAATTCCCGGCCACGAACGCGGAAAAGACCGTAACGCTTCCGAAAACGGTTAATAATGTCGATTACGGCGTAACTGCGGAAATCATTGAAGCTGATGGGCCGGTTGAGTGCGTGGAGGTTTACGGAAAGGCGCTAAACGCCTTTAAAGTAAATTATTCCGGCAGCGCCCGCAATGTCACTTTAAAATTACATGTAACAGGGGGGCTTTACTGATGGCGGCAAATGTGATTATAAAATCAGATGAACGCCGCGCACAGGAAGCGGCAATGTTGCGGCATTTCGGCGGCGGTTCCCCGCGTAATTCCGAACGCGAAAATCGGGAGTATGCGGAGGAAATCAACGCGCGGATGAATGAAGTTAAAAGAGAGGTAGGTATAAGAACATGAAAATTATTTCGGCAAATGAAGGCCCGAAGATCCCGTATACGGTTATGGGAAACTGGCTGAATATCGGCGATCAGATCATGCTGAATCTTGAAAAAATCGAATCTGACCGGCCGGAACACAGGGATATTTGCGCGGACGCGTTCGGAAGTTTACAGACGGGAGAAGGGCTTTACTATGTGGCACAAATTGACATTCCGGCCCGCCAGTATACGGAAACAGAAATTGACAATCCGGATTATGTCCCGGACGCTGACGAAACCGGAGAATCCGGCGGCATGGGTAACAGCAAAAAGATCATAAAGCGTGATCCGGTTCCGTTTTCTATGGAAAACGTGACACTGACATTATACGCATTGAAAGAAGGTGTATTCTAAAATGAAAAGCTATAATTTTGACAGCTTAAAATTTGCAACGGAAGGGCTGACCGGATTCGGGTGTACCGTTATCCAGGACGACGCAAACCTTCCGTCTTTTATGATTCCGTTCAGCAAGCGCACGAACGCGCAGTTGTTTGACGGAGGATCTGAAAAGACACATTCCGCGTTTATTGTGGATGATGTGGAATACAAGCGGTTTTTCGTCAGCAAGTTTATTAACTGTATTATTGACGGCCGCGCTTATTCCTGGCCCGGCATGGATCCGGCGGTAAATGTCAACTACGATCAGGCGCTTCAGGCTTGTAATGCAAAAGGAAACGGATTCCATTTGTTGAGTATGCCGGAACGCGCGGTTATAGATCACCTGATTTATAGATCCGGCTTTATTCCGCGCGGAAATACAAATTATGGGAAAAGCCACGTTTCCGGCTATTCTTACGAATCCGGAGAGCAGACGGCGGATGAAAGCGACGGCAGCGGCGGACGCAGAACAACGCGCACGGCTACAGGATCCGGCCCGGCTACATGGTTCCACGACGGAACGCGCGACGGGATCGCCGATTGGGTTGGGAACGTCTGGAAATGGATTTCTGGGGCGCGGATTGTAGACGGTGAAATTCAGATTTTCTTCGGGAACGCAGCAGCGAAACAGGCGAACGCGGGCGCTACAAGTACACACTGGAAAGCAATCATGCCTTCCGGCGCCCTGGTTGAGCCTGGAACCGTCGGGACGCTGAAATATACAAAGGATTTCAAGATCGCAACCGCAACGGGCGAAAAAGGTTCAGCATACACGGCGAATTTCGGAAAGATTACGGCGAATTCCGGCGTAACCATTCCGGAAATTCTTTACGAATTACACCTTATGCCAAAAACGGGCGTAACACACCAGGGGGCATTTTGGATTAACAACGAGGGCGAACGCTTGCCGGTCGTGGGTGCGCACTGGTACGACACTTCGAATTCCGGGCCTTCCGCGTTGAGCTTCGACCATCCCCGGACGAGCGCGGACGCGAGCATTGGCTTGTTTTCCGCTTTTATGGAGTTGCAATCTGTATCCTGATTGCTGTAAATCTGTTTGGGGCTGCGATAGCAGCCCCTTGTTTTTGAAATGAAAGGTAATTAAATGGGTTATCAAAGAAGATATGACAACCGGCCGCGTGGCAATCCTGAAACGGATGAAGGGATAGATCAGCGAAACGGGCTTATTATTTTGCAGAAAACAAAAGATTTAATGCAATATCTGTATACGTCATGGGTGAAATATCCCAAAAGTGAAAAGCCCGGATTTGTCGCGGATTATAAGAAAATCCTTCTTGAATTCCTGAAATACATTATTACGGCACAGAAAAAGTATTACAAGAAAACGACGCTTCAGGACGCGGATGTTCAGCTGGAATTGTTACGGCTATTCAATGATCTTTCATATGACTTGAAATTTATTGATGAAAAGTGTTATTTGCTGATTTCCGATCGTTTGTGCGAAATTGGAAGGCTTCTTGGCGGCTGGATAAAATCGCAAAAAGAAAAATCATAGCGGAAACCAGCTAAAAAATCCGGCCGGATTCCTGGCCGGTGGGAATAGGTCATATAACGCTTGCCGATCGTGGGTGCGAACTGGAACAACACTTCGAATTCCGGGCCTTCCGCGTTGAACTTCAACAATCCCCGGACGAACGCGAACGCGAACATTGGCTTGTTTTCCGCTTACCTTTTGAGCCAGAAGGGAAATGTTCACGGACATTTTCACAGTGCAAGGAAAAGGAAAGGGATCTATCCCCGTTCCGGTGGCATGTATGCGCCGGAAAAATTAAAGTTGCTGATAATGCAGTTAGTACCGAACAGGCGGCCCGCGTTACCGGCCAAATGCTAGGGCCTGAAGGGTGTAACGATCAGCACAACGCCTTTACGCCGAAAGCTAGGGGCGTAATTCCCGCCAGATGGTAACATTTGCGCTATGGTGGGAAAATCTTTTTGAAAGGGTGAAACATTGAAAACCTTTAAGATCACGCACGGAGAAATTATTGATCCGTCAAACCTATTGACAGCGGCTAAAAACGCTTCAACCGGGAAACGTTACCGCGAAGAAAATCTGGTATTTGCCGCACACAGGGAAGAAGAAATAGACAAGCTGCATTTTGAATTGTCCTATTTCCCGAAAGATGGTATTCCTGGAAATCCGCTGGAATCCGCGTATCGCGTCGGCCCGTATCGCCGTAAAAAGATTTACGAACCGAAACCGCGTATCATTATGGCGCTGCAGTACCGGGATCGCGTTGTGCAATGGGCATATTATCAGAAATTAAATCCGCTTTTTGATAAACAGTATATAGAGCATAGTTACGGATGTAGGAAGGGCAAAGGAACCACGGCAGCCAGGGAACAACTGCAAAAATGGCTTCGTCAAGCGCACAGGAGTTCCAAAACGTGGTATGTTCTCAAACTGGATATTGCAAAATATTTTTACCGCGTGGATCATGAAATCCTGATGAAAATTCTTTCAAAGCACATAAAGGACGAACTGATCCTTCGGGATC
The DNA here is from genome assembly GCA_009774155.1 of Lachnospiraceae bacterium. GTDB lineage: Bacteria > Bacillota > Clostridia > Lachnospirales > Lachnospiraceae > Hominiventricola. The sequence goes on along the minus strand of VSNE01000458.1, from coordinate 1,451 downwards.
TGTATAACCTGATAAATTGTGAGGATACGCCGTTTGGCCTTCCGTCTGGCGTACAGCCGGAATTATGCGATCAAGAAGAATGGCTATACAGCCGCGGTATGCCGATTGGGAATCTGACAAGTCAAATGTTCGCTAATATTTACTTGAATGAATTGGATCAGTTTTGCAAACACAAGCTGCATATCAAAAAGTACATCCGTCTTGTGGATGATATTATTATTCTATGGCCGGATAAAAGAGAATTAGAAGGGATCCTGGATGAAATTTCCTGGTTCCTGGATGAAGAATTACACCTTGAATTAAACAAAAAGACGTGTATTCGCCCGGCATGGCTTCCGGTTTCGTTTGTTGGGGCGCAAATTACGCCAAAGAAAATCCGCATGAGGAAAAGCACAAGAAAGAGAATGTTCCGGCGGATTAAATTTATTAAAAAAATATTCGAAGCCGGGATGATTGCTTTTGAAAAATTAAACAATACCATGCAAAGCTATTTCGGACTGATGGAACATTTCACGGCCGGAAATCTGTTAAGAAAGATTATTGATGAATTTTCTTTCCGCGTGTTTCATGATGATAACAATTCGTAACCTGGGAAACCGGGTTATTTTTGTCTAATAATCAGGAAAGGGGGTTTTTCTATGTCCGAAACAACTTTTGAACGGGAAGTGCTGGATCGCCTGACAAAGATTGAAGCAAAGCTGGATAGTTTCGACGCTGCAAAGAAAAAAACGTATGACAACGAAAACGATATTATCCGCCTGAATGATGAAGTCAAGAATCAGGGCGATCGGATTATCAAACTGGAAGATTCTAACAAATGGTTGGCCCGGACAGTTGCGGCAGCAATCATTACGGCCATTATTGGCGTCCTGGTTGTTGTATTCCGCATGGGCGCCGGGATCTAAGGAAGGGGCCACTATGGGAAATGTATACAGGAAAAGACGCAAACGAAAGAGCGCCGCCAGAAAGAAATTAAAGACAATGGATATTATTCTTGTCGTTATGGCCGTTCTTTTGGTTGCCTTTACTCTGAAAATGATCCTTGTGTTTGAACAGACAGGCGCCATTCCCGATACATTGTGTACGTGCGTTTTTGCCGCGTTGGGCGGCGAATGTGGCGTTATGGGATGGATCAAAACCACGAAGGACAAACTGACAGATCGGAAATGGCAAATAGAGGACAGGACGCAAAGCGAAAAAGAAAGAGAGGAAAACGGAAATGACATTTGAAATTTTTTTGATGGGGTTACTGATTGTTTCGACGCTGACCGGGCTTTTTACGGAAGCGATCAAAGGGTGGCTTCAGGAGCGCGGAAAGAAATATTATTCTAACGCGCTGGCCGGTTATGTGGCGGTCGGGTTATCGGTTTTAGTATCACTTGGATATGTGATACTGACAGAAGCGGCCTTCAATGCAAAATTGGCCGTGTACCTGATCGCCTTAATGCTTT
>VSNE01000457.1 GCA_009774155.1 Lachnospiraceae bacterium | reverse complement strand
GATTATTGCGTTTCCGCCTTGCACTCATTTAGCGGTTAGCGGTGCAATGCACTTTGAAAAGAAACGGAAAGATGGCAGACAGCGAGAAGGCATAGAATTTTTCTGCAAAATACTTTTTGCGATTGTGAAAAAATAGCGGTCGAAAATCCGGTCGGAATCATGGGCGGCGGAAACTATTTGAAACAGCATTTTCCAGAAATAGCCGAAAAATACAATCTTCCCAAAGAACCGACACAAACCATTCAGCCATACGAATACGGGGAGCCTTCAAAGAAGAAAACGTGTCTATGGCTAAAGGGCCTTGATCCGCTGAATCCGACGGATATTGTTGAACCAAAATTGATTACATATCAATGCAAAAACGGAAAAACAGCAACATTCAGTGAAGATTACTGCATAGGTGGAGGAGATAGGGCGCGGAGAAGAAGCAAGACATATTTAGGCGTCGCTAAAGCTATGGCGCAGCAGTGGGCCGGTCAATCAGAAAATCAGTAATGGGGAGGGATGGACATTGAAAGTGTTAAGCCTATTTGACGGTATCAGCTGCGGAAAAGGTGCACTTGAAAGGACGGGGGGGTTGGATATTTCAGAAAAGACAGCCAGGCGAACCGCGTATATTCGATACACGGGAAAGCGGTCACATTATGCGGAGAAGCTGGCGGCGGCGCTGCAAAAATGGGGCAGTATCTTTTCGGATGTATCACGCCGGATCGGATAGATAAACGCCAGCGCGGGCAGAGGTTCAACGAAGGCGAAAAATTTTATACATTGACAGCACAGGATCAACATGGCGTATTGATTGACGGATATATCAGGAAATTAACGCCGGTAGAGTGTGAACGCCTTCAGACGCTTCCAGACGGCTACACGGCCGGAGTTAGCGACGCAAAGCGATATAAAGCGCTGGGGAACGGTTGGACGGTTGACGTCATAACACACATTTTAAAGAAAATTTAAGGAAAGGAGATCCGCAAAATGTTACATGTCGATTTGACGCAGTTAGCGGGCGGGACATTACAGGAAAAGTTTGACCGGGAAATTACGCGCGTCGTGGAGAACATGCAGGATCCGAACACGCCGTTTAATGAAAAGCGGGGAATCACGATCAATCTTTCTTTTCATCAAAACGAATTGAGGGACGACGCAAAGATCGAAATTTCCGTGAAGTCAAAACTTGCCGGGGTTATATCCGCAAAAACTAATTTTGCAATGGGCAAAGATTTAGAAACCGGTCAGGTGATTGTTAATGAATACGGGAAACAGATTCCCGGCCAGATGTCTTTTTCTGATATGGCAGAGCCAACGGAAAAGGGCGGAGAGAAACCGAAAATAGCAGCAATGCCGCGGGCGTTAAGGGCCAACGGGTAAAAAGAAAGAGAGGTAAAACAAGATGATTAAAGAAGCATTACAGTACATCATAGGGCTTCAGCAGCCGCGCGTTCAGGAAATCGACGCGCAAAAATATTTTTTCAATAAAGACGGATTTCCGATTCTGATTGATAAATGCCGGAGTTGTGACGCGCTGGAAATTTCAACGCTTACTTCCCTGGTGGACTATATCAAAGAAAGCCTGGCGGATGATTTCGCGGCGCCTGGCGTGGTTCCGAAAATGATTATTCATGTAGAATCTGAAACGGAAGTCCGCCTTGTATCTGTCTTTAATGGCGATATGGACAGATGGACGATCGCAACCGTACAGGCGAGGATCCCGCAGATTATATTGAATAAATTTGTCGGCCAGGAACAATTTATTATTCAAATGCAGTCAACGTTTATTGACAATGCGGATAAAGCCGTTGTGCTTCAGGTGGCCGGGAATGTGGAGGATAAAACCGTTGCAAATTACGGGGATGATGGCGTATCTCAAAAAGCCACAATCAAAACCGGCCTTGCGAACGTCGAGGATGTGATCGTTCCGAATCCGGTAAAATTGCGCCCGTTCCGGACATTCCACGAAATAGAGCAGCCGGAAATAGATTTCGTTTTCCGTATGAGAAACGGATCGGACGGCGTTTCTTGCGCCCTTTTCGAAGCTGACGGCGGCGCCTGGAAGTTCAGGGCGGTTCACAGTATCGCGGAATATCTGAAAGAGAAATTAAAAGGCGTTGAGAATATCGCCGTTTTGTCATAGTGCATTTTCAGGCACAGGCACGAAATAAAACCGCGCAAGGTTTTTAATAACATGAAAGGACGTGATCCAAACGGTAACAGATAAATTTTATATTCATGATACAAAAATCTTTTTCCGGAATAACACTGAAAAAGATTTTGAAGATGATTGGTTAAAACATAAATTCCGGCATTATGGATATTTTTATCAAATTTTAAACATGCTGGCGGCGGATGGTTTCGACGTTCAGGCGGATCCGGATGTTGATAAAATTATCCGGAAAGATTACTACATAGGGAAATTTCACGAACTGGAATTTGAAGCTAAAAAATATCCAAACGGATTTGAAATCGGATTCTTTCAAAATGTGGTGTATGAGAATCCGAACGGCGGCAGACACGATTTTGATAAATTGTCAAAAATGCCGCATATGACACGGCTTCGATATATAAAGTTCAAGAATAAAATATTGCGCCTTTTGGGATCGCTGGTTCCTGATATTTACGACGATTCCACACTTTCCCCAAAGCTGGCGGAAGAATGGATCAAGTGCAGATATGTAGAATCGTGCCATCATGAACAGAAAAACACGGATTTTGACCTTCGAAGTCTGGACGGACAGACACAGGAGCCATACAACGGGCTTGACAGGGATAAAAAAACAATCCGGAACGGGGAAATTAAATATTTCCGCGGGCGTAACGGCTATTTATACCGCGGACGCGTCTATCATGATTTGAATAATATGTGGTGGGTGATTATCAACAAGTTTGAAGTGAAAAGGGTTGCTGCATTTGAATTGTTTGATCTGGCGCCTGGGGATAAACGCGGACGGATTGCGCCGCTTCGGATCCCGCCGGAATATATATCAAGAAAACAGGCGGTTTCACAGAGCGCAACAAAAGAACTTGTTGCTGAATTGCGGAAGCGCGGATTGAAAGTAAAAATTCAGTAGAGAGGAAATAGGCAGATGAAGGAAAGAAAATATGTAAAGGAAACGCCGGTTGTCGTTTACGACAAAAACGGGCTTCCGAACATGATGTTGAAAGTTGAAAATACGGCGCCAACGAAAGAACAGGCGGATCCGATTTTCATTGTTAAGGGCGTGGAATATGATTCTATTTATCTTTCCAGGTTCTTAAATAGCGCCGTGGGCGGTCAGGTTGTTTCCCTTCCGTTCCGGGATCCGCTGGCAAGTATCAGCATGGACGACGCGATCCGGAAAATCCGCCAGAAGGGGGAAGGCTGGCACTTGCTTACTAATTGCGAATGGCAGTACATAAAGGACACTACACGGCCAGGAACGCACGGAAATACAGCGTATGGCAAATACCACGGGGACGACGCGGAACGCGGCGTATTGAGCGAATACGGGCGCACAGAAACGGGATCCGGCCCGGCGTCCTGGTATCATAACGGGGATAAAGAAACGGGAATAGCGGACACGATCGGGAATGTTTGGAAAATTGTTTCCGGAATCCGTCTGAAGCGCGGAAAGCTGGAATATATGCCGAACAATGACGCGGCCGCGCCTGACGCTGATTTGTCGGAGGAAAGCACGGAATTTCTGGAAGTCCTGGCGGATGGCAGCCCGGTAAAGATCGGCCCTGGCGAAAATGGGATGATGATAACAACAAAAGAAGTAGAAGGTTGGGATTGTGTGGAGCGGGGCGACGTATGTATTGACTTGAAAACCGTTCCGGATATTTTGAAAGATCTTGGAATTATTACGGATGATACAGAATCCGAAACGGAAATTTTCGCCGCCGACGCGGAACTTGACGAAGCTATTTGTTTCGTGGGTGCGTACTGGTACAGCGCTTCGAGTTCCGGGCCTTCCGCGTTGAGCTTCAGCAATCCCCGGGCGAGCGCGTACGCGCACATTGGCTTGTTTTCCGCTTTATTGGGGGATCCTGTAATCCGATAACTGCAATCTGTTTTCCCGCGCGATAGCGCGGCTAATAGGCCCACAGAGGGCCGGAAAGGTGGAACTATGAGAAGAAAACCAACGAACCGCACTTCATACAAAGAGGTAACGGCATTGTATCAGCATTACGGAATTCATGACTACATGCTTCGCACGATCGAGGATGTAAAAAACATTCATAATTTCGACGTGACCGAAACGACGGGGTACGAGGATCTAACAGAGGAAAACAAGCGAATTTTTGAAGCCTACGTGTTACGCCATATGAACAGCGTCGGCATGAATACAAAAATTACTATGTGGCCGAAATCCGTTCATTTCGTCCGCGAATATACCTATTGCACGGCGCCGGAGTGGGACGACGAAGAAAAGAGAAATATACGGTGGGAAATCGGCCGTGAATATATCATCCTGAAGGCGAACGGACGCACAAAGAAATTCAAGAAATTTCTGGATGATGATAAAACGGAAGCGGATATTGACAAGAGCGCTACAACCGAAAAAGAATTCCTTCGCGTTGATTGGCGGATGAATGGGGAAAATATCTGGTTCCACGTTTCCGAAGAATTAGAGTATTACTAAAAAGGGGGAAAGAAAATGTCAGATAAAAAATCGGGCAAGCGCCAGAATCCGAAAGCTGAAAACCTGAAAGAAATTTTGAAAGGGTTTGGAATCCGGACGCAAAAGGAACTTGACGAAGCCTTATACAAGGCCCTGGACGGCCTGACGATCGGCATTATGACGGAAGCGCCGGTTATTGACAGTACATAAAAAGAATGGCGCAACGGTCAAGATTGGAGCCTTCCCGTTACGCCTGATCCCAAACTGACGGAATCCGCCAGCCTTTAATAATTGTAAGTGCTGGCGGGTGAAATGTCAAGATTGATTTTATATCCAGATGGCGACGGAATAACCAGAATTTCCGATCCGTTTTGGATGAATCATTGTAAAAAGTGCGGACATTCGTTCTGGTCGTGTTTGTGTACGGCGGATTGTCCGCAATGCGGGAATCAGGATCTAAGGCGTGAACTTGGCACGGTTCCATATGAACAAATTATTGCGGAACGCGGCGAACCGATAAAACAAAAATCAGAGTAAATCAGAGTTTATCAGAGTTTATCCGAATAAATCAGAGTAAATCAGAATTTATCCGAATAAATCAGAGTTTGCAAGCGGGAAAGACGGTGAAAAATTGAATAGATTAGGTTTTATCATTCTTTCAATCTTGCGAAAGTCCGACGCGACAAGCCGGTTATCGTCAATGACCGTACGGGAGATTGCGACAGCGGAAGAATTCGGTTTGAAAGAAAACACAATATTTAAAAAAATAAAGGATTTTGAAAATTCCGGCTATATCGGCCGGGGCCTGAAGGAAGGCCGCGCCGACACTTTTTTTATTACGCCGGAAGGGTGTAAATGCCTGGAAAAAGAAAGGGGTAAATCATGAATAAAAAAGTATCTTTTGTGGCCGTCGGACAGGCTGCCGGAAACATTGGCCGTTTGCTGGAAGAAAAGGGCTATTCCGTGATTTATATTAACACTTCACAGGAGGATCTTGACACGCTGGAAAATGCGAAATTCAAGTATCATATCCCACGCGGCGAAGGCTGCAACAAAGACCGGCACAAGGCGAAACAGCTTGTGATCGACGATTTTGACAATATCGCAAGCGAGATCGAATCAAAAGTAAAATCCGATATGCTTTTTGTGATTTTTGCGAGTGGCGGCGGAACTGGATCAGGCGCCGGGCCTATGCTGGTTGACCTTTTGATCGACGAAGGGAAAAACGTTGGAGCCATTACCATTATCCCGGCGCCTGATGAAAGCGTGAAATCACATATAAATTCTTACGAATGTTTTTCTGAACTGACGGAAATTCAGGCTTCGGGGGCTTGCTTTATTGTTGATAACGGAACCGGTGAAAAGCTGGAACTGAACAAAATATTTGTTGATTCCCTGGCCGCGTTCCTGGAAATTCCTGAAAAGCATAAAAGCGTAAAAGGGAACATTGACAAAGCGGAAATCATGGAAACGCTGAAATCCCACGGAATGGCCCTGATCGCCCGCTGTAAGGGCCAGGACAGCGCCGACGTTATCCAGGCTATAAAGGACAGCGCTTCCGCGCCTATGGAGCCTGACAGGGCCGTTAAGTATATTACGGCGTCACTGGCTGGAAATGTCCGCATGGCGGATCTTGAAAAGGCGTTCGGGACGCCGATCGACACATTCCAGACGTTCAATGAAACAGAAACAATATGCTGCATTTCTGGCCTGACATATCCTCTTTCCCGCTTGGAATCCGTTTATGAAAAGGTTGACGAAAACAAAGACCTGATAAAAAAGAATCTGGCAGCCACGCGGGAAACCGGGCTGAAAAAAGGCGTCAATTTTCTTGACGATATGGAGCCGCCAAAGAAAAAAACGGCAGAGAAAAAACCGCAGTCAAAGCGGGATATTATGAGCAAATATTTGTAGTTTGGGGTGATGTAAAATGGCTGAAATACGCTGGATCAAACTTCGGATTGATATGTTCGACGACGAAAAAATAAAGATCATTCAATCCATGCCGGAAGGCGACGCTATTCTTGTCATATGGATCCGGATTATCGCCCTGGCCGGGAAATGTAATTCTAATGGGCTTGTATTGGTTGAAGATGAATTCCCGTACACGGACGAAATGTTGTCCGTGATATTCGGGAAACCTCTTTCAACCGTAAAACTGGCGCTTGCAACGTTTGAAAAATTCCGGATGATCGAAAACACAGAAAAGGGAATCTATATCACGAATTTTGACAAACACCAAAACATAGAGGGCCTGGACAGAATCAGGGAACAAAACCGGATCCGGAAACAGAGGGAACGGGAACGCAAAAAGGCGCTGCTACTTGAAGAATCGGGTTCCGTGGTTCCGGCCCTTCCCGATAACGGCCCGGCCCAAAATACAGAAGTCACGGGGTTGTCACGTGACATTTCACGTGAAGTCACGAAACAGAGAGAGAAAGAAGAAGAAGAGAAAGAGAATAATAATATATCTATATCCTCTAACGAGAATATAGATATTGTCGGCGGAACATCCGCCGACGGGGACGCCGGGCCCGATCCTGGGCGGTTACGGATTGACTATCAGCATATCATGACAGATTTTCATGATACATGTATAGATCGT
>VSNE01000456.1 GCA_009774155.1 Lachnospiraceae bacterium | reverse complement strand
TTTGTTTATTGACCGTTCCCATTGCACTTCCGAAGGAACTTGCAATTTTACCGGCGATTTCCACGGTTATTTCGTGCTGACTCTTTGCCAATTTCGACCACCTCCTGCGCGATTTCTAAAAAATCATAAATCGGTAAACCTGTGTAAAACTCTAAACTTGTGTTTGTTGAGATAGAAAGACGGACGGCGCTTTTTTGAATAGCCCGCCCGTCGTCATATCTTAATCTTCTTCGTAGAAAAAACGTGTAACCGCTGACTTGATTTTACGGACTTCCTTTCCCGGTAAATCCTCGAAAAATTCAGCCGGAAGGCCCGTTGCCGCCGAAGCCGCGATTTTCGCATATGTAGACGTCGTTTCCGGCATACTTGAAACAACGCCAGCCTTCCCGAACGCTTTTTCAATCGCCGTAAGCTGGCGCCCCTTTATATCCTCCAGGCCGGAAAGATCAATGCCGTTGAAAATCTCGCCTTCAAAATTGTACGGTTTTGAAAACGTGATTTTCAGGAAATTATCTTCATCCTCGACAAGCTCCGCCGGGATCAGCTTGTTAGATTCCTCGTCGCTCACCTGTGCAACCGGTATTTCATCACCAGGCACAAAATCTTCTCTGTTTGTTTCTTTGTAGTTGTTATCCATTTTTTAACCCTCTCTTTCTTAAATCTGTGATCTAACTTTCTGAAGGCGATCGACGCCATACAGTTTCCAAACCATGTTGAATTTATCCAATTCAAGTACATTCTGGCCGCCTATGGTAATTTTCACATAGGTTAATTCCCGGACGATCTTTGGCTCACCTTTTCCGCCGCGTTTCAGCGTGCCTAATTCAAACGATTTCACCCGTCCTTTCGTTGTTACTACAATTCCCTGGAAATCGTTTGTCTGTGTTGCCGTGTTCAGTATTTGCATGGATCCGCGGTATGTTACAATCCCGGTCTGCGCCAGAAAATGGAAATATTCTTCGCCTATGTTCTGGAAAGAAGTTTCAGATTCCAGGGAACCGAAACATCCTTCCACGGCTTCTTCAATATCTCCGGCAATCCCGGCGCCTTCCAGCGTTTCCGTTAAATATTCAAAGTTTGGAAGCGTTGTTTCAGACGAAACCCCCACATACTTATGACCGGAAGCGTATGTGTTAAAATTGTTTAACAGAGTAGGAATCTTGTAACCGTTCATTATTCAGCACCCCCTTCTAATGCGGCCTGTGTGATTGTCGGATCGAATTCAAACACGTTTTCAATATCCTCTGCGGGCGCATATCCTCCAACCCGCGTATGGAATTTAATGTGTCCGTTCAGGATTTCCGCAATCGGATTTTCGTCATGATCGAAGATGATTTCTCCACCGGCAATATCTCCGGAACCCTGTAATCCGTTCAACTGCATGTTAAAGCCGGAAACAACCTCATCAATCAGACGATAGTTCGTCAGATCGTCCACATTCTGGAAAAATGTTAATTTGAAATTGTTTTCGATATAGTCAAACATGGTTACAATGTTGATCCACCTGTCGATCGGATCGCTGGATGACGGATAGATCGCCGTGTTGTTTCCCCAACACTTCCAGCCGTTGACATTGATCGCCGTGACGACGCCGCAAGCGTTCATATAATCGTTTGCTTCGTCCATATCCGGCAATACCTCCGTCCCATCCTCTGTATAAAGCCCCGTGATCTTAATGTCTTTATTCGACGGGGAAAGAGAGGGAACGCCGCCATTGTTACCGGCCATATGTTCCATATGTGCCGCAAGCTGCGCGGAATAATAATATTTATAGTCACCAACGCCCACAAGCGGCCAGGCGGGGATCATGTTCCGATCCGAATAGGCGTTTTTGTCTTTGTATTCCTTGACATTCTCCATAGAATCCGCTTTCCCGTCGGACGTGTCAAGATCAACAACTACTTTAGCCGTGAAAAGGCTTGAAATAAGCTGTGCCTTTGCCACAAGCGCAAGCGCAACGGCCGGAATATGCGACCATCCAGGCGCAAGAAGCAAGGACGGAACAACATTATATTTCGGATAAACACGGCCGATCAGTTCCATTCCGGTTTTCTTTTTCGTGGTTACATCATAGGCCCCGATCACATCCTGATACGTCACAAGCGAAGGATCCAGCTGTGCATAGGTGACTTTTAATTCCGTCGCGTCTTTTGCCGCCCCGCTGCTTACAATGGCGATAGAAACGCTTCCATCCGTATTAAACGCGGCGATATAATCTTTTTCAGGTTCGTATTTCGTCGGTTCGTCCGCCGTGGATGTTACGGAAAGTTTATCCAGAAGGATCCCCTTGTCCGGAATCGCAATCTTTCCGGCTGTTACGGAATAGGTTTTCGACAATTCCGCTTTTACGTGTTTTTCCGGATCCAGAACGTTAATCATGACGACGGGCGCAACCCCGAAAACGTCAAATGTCGCATACATAGACTGACATAACGTGTAATTTTTGAAATCCTCACTGAATCCAAGCCCCGCGACCGCCGCCGCCTTGTTGTGGAATACAAAAGGTTTGTTTACGGTATCATAGGGATCTGCTGCCAGGTTTACCGGCGCCGTGCCGATCACACACTGTAAACACCCGTCGGACGTGATAGGTATTGATAACTGTGTGGCCCGTCTGCTTGTCCTGATACCATGTTTGTAGTTAGACATACTTTTTTACACTCCTTCCATAATTTTCTTGATTTCCGCTTCGGTCAGTTCTGAAATGCGGTCATACGCGACCGCAACGGCGGATCCTTCTTCGTTGGAACGCTTGATTGCGTCCGCCAGTTCCGAAACGGGAACAATTAAATTTTTGATAATCGGTTTTGCGTCCGCCAGCCTTTCCAGCCTGGCCGGAAGCCCGCCGCTAAACGCGGCTCCGTGTTTTACAACGCCCCTGACAGAAGGGCCGATATACATTGTATTAGTCAAATTCGGTTTCCTCCAATTCTGGCGCTTCCACCGTCCAGACCGTAGATATTCCGCCCAGAAATTTGGGCCATGTATCTTCCCGCTGAAATACCTTTGTCACTGGAAAATTTATCCTGTATCTGTCGGCGATAAGCCTTTCTTTTAAAAATCGCATTGTCAGCCGGTTCATGACTTCCGCAACGTCGAAATGCCCCTGATTATTTGTGTTCCGGTCAATAATTCCAATCAGAAAATAAACCGCAACGGCGGAATCATCATTTTCACCGGTTATTTCCTCTTCATCCAGACATACCAAAACATACGGGAAGTGGCTGTCGTCGCTTTTTGGCGCTTTTTTTGGCGGCCCATCCTTTCCAGGATCCGGAACCGGACGCGCCGTTTTTGCCGGAAGGTTTTGTGGATATACATTGAAATGCAGATACACGCCCTCATTATTGACAGACGTATAATCTTTTAATTCATCCTTTACAACCTCAACCAGCTTTCTTTGTAAATGAACGTCGGTTTGCATGTTTAGCCCCTTTGCAAAATATTGTTTATTTCGGCGTCAATACGCTTTTCCAGCGTTTCCGTTGCTTCCTTTTGGATCCTCTCGATCACTTCATCATTTTTAATCATGGACGGAACCGCCGGGCCGTAAAGCTGTTTTAACGGAAGGCGACGCGCTGAAATCCTTGTCATTACGCCGGAATGTCCGGAACTAAAGCCGGCAATAAAAGCCTTCGGGCTGCCGGAAAGTGGTTTCATTCCGCCGCTTTTTTCTACTCCGGCCTTGTATACGGAAGGGGATATTTTTTTCTTTCCTTTTTTCCCTGTCCATTTTACACCCCTATCTGGACTGACTTTAAATTTTGACAACGCGATCGGTCCGCCTTTTGATGTTAATTGCGCGGATAGATTCGCGGTTGAAGCCTTTGTCAGGCGGATTGTTTTTAATACATTCTCTTGCGAAATATAGTATTTATTTGCAACTTCCCGTTTTGTTTCTGTCCTGGCTTTCGCCGCCGCCCGGTTGATTGCCCTGACAAGTACGATCGGCGCCTTGCTTTTCAGGTTTCCCAACTTTTTTTCAATATCGTTTAGCTGTTCTTCGTTCACCTGAATATCAAAGTTTATCACCCCTCATTCCCCCTCAAAACCACGGTATATCCGCCAGTATTGGAAAGAACATTGTCAACCGGATAAGTAACGCCGTCAAAATCCATCACCTGTCCGATCACCGGCTCATAATCCAGATATTTTTTTTGCACGAAAATAATAATACTGTCCGTGAATATTCCATCTGAATTAACGGTTTTCCCCATGTTCAACTGTATAAGTGTTTCATTATCTACAACAACGGGGATTTCCTTTCCGTCTATTGTGTGTAATTCCGCGAATTCATCCAGGTTGAAAAATGTGCCGTCAAAATCCTTTTCCAGCTGTTCTTTGAATGATCTCATGTTCGGTTATTCCTCTTCAGTTCCGCCGTTTTCGCCGTTCTCCATCTGCTCTTCCTGGAAATTTATAACAATTTCCTGAAGTTCTTTCAGGCTCTTTTCGTCGCTGTTCTCTCCCAGGTCAAGCCCGATAGAATCCGCATAGGCGCGGATCTCTTTCTTTGATCTGATTTTGCGGATTTCAGCTTCATTTTTCAGCTTTCCGGGCTGCATTTCGTTAAATCCGGTGAAATCTCCGTCGTTCCCGTCGTCGCCGTCCGTTTCTTCCTCAACCGGCTCCGTAACCACCGCGGCCGCGTCCACCAGAACAACAAACTTTTTCATTTTCAGAAACGCCAGATCGGACGCGGAAATATCATCCGGAAGGATAGATCCCGGTTTATATGTCTTTCCATTTGTTACAACCTCAACTTTTGTTCTGTATCTCATTACGCGTTCGCTCCTTTCACATAGATAATTGTCCAGGAATCCACATCATACGGACGCGGAAGCGGCCTGGATGTAAGACGGATTTTTTTAACCTCGTCTTTTTCGTCGGCCCATACTTTGGGAACCAGCTTCCCTTCGTATGAATGGAATTTTTTATCTTCCATCTGTGTAACAAGGCCGTATTCAATGGCGCCCTCACCGCCGGAATGTGCCAGAAGGACGGTTCCAGGCGGAACCATTGCTTCATCCTCTCCTTCGTCGTTCAGGAACCATTCATCATATGTATAAATGTCAAGATCCAGTTCCGCGATACGGCCGTAAAATGTCAGGGCCGGATCCACGATCCGCGGCTCAATTACAACATTTTTCATGTTCAGAACGTCCATAGCCTTAACGATTGCCGGATTAGAAATGAAATCCTCTATTACATCCGACGAAAAGATCGCAATGTCCGGCGCCACTCCTGTATCTTTGATTGTCTTTTTCCGTCTGGCACGAAGGATTTTCAGCGGATCCACCGTCGCAAGCGACCATTGTTCATCCGCTCCCAGGACGACAATATTTGTAAATCCGAAATCAACCTGAACGTCGATCCCTTCTTCTTCGTCTACAACATCCAGTTTCCCTTCATAAAGAACCTGGCGGCACATCCATTCTTTTCTTCTTGCAATGGACTCTTCCAAATCGGTCATATCCTTTGCAAGAAGTTCATCCTCCCTTTCCTCCGGTGTGCGCTGCGAATAGATATTTTCCCCGATCATCCTCTGTGAAATGTCGTCCACGGTCAACGCTCTTTCCGGCGCCAGCTTTGGCGTTGTGAACTGATTCGTTTTGAAGCCCTGGCGTTTGATAACCTTTCCGCCGATTCGCGGGCTAACAAACGGCGCCATAATGCGCTTCCCTTTTCTTACATCAAATTCAACTTTTTCCGTGACATGTGTGTTGTCCGTCGGAAAAAAAGTTTTCTGAAAAAAAGTTCTGACCGGCGGCGTCTGATCTATTGCGTCCATCATTTCTCTTGTTGTGTAATCAGGCATTTTTCGATCCCCCTTTTTAATAATTCTGAACGGAACGAAGGAAAATTGAAATTTTCTTCATTTCGTCCTCAAATGTTCCAACCTTTGCGCCGCTTGCTACTTTCACGGCCTCCCGGTTGAATTCTCCGGTCTGATATACCACGGCCGGGATGTTATCGGTTGCGTTTTTGTCGGTTCCTGTGTCTGTATCATCTGTCAGGATTCCGAATACAGATAAATTTACAGTTTCCGTTTTGGCGCTATCTCCCTGGCCGGTTGTCACCGTTACCGTTGTCCCTGCCAGATAACCGGCCCCGTCGGGCGATTTTGCAATCAGGGAACCACGTTTCAATACGCCATATCCGGGCTTCAGTCCGATTCCGGATTTCAGGATCGGGAAGTCAGGCGATACAATCAGGGAATCCGGCGTAAATTCTCCGATCTGCTCATACATTTTCATGCTTATTTCCCCCTTCTTTTATCTTTTCCCAGCTTTGCGGCAAACCCGCTTACATTCTGTGCGCGTTCCGCGTTTTTCTGGCTCTCCGGATCATATCCGGCATTTGGATCCGTGCCAATGTCACCGGCTCCGGAATTTGTCATATCGTCCACCATGCTATTTAAAAACTGCTGCCCGGCCTTGTTGTTTGCCTTTAGCTGTGCCAGCGCAAGATCGGCGGCCGAAATCGGTTCGCTGTACTTTGCTTTTTGCAGCAAATCTTCCGGAATACCGGCTGCGATTTCGTCAATCGCTTTCAGCCTGGCCCGTTCCGCGTCAACGGCTTCCGTCGCAACTCTGGCGCATAACTCCGGATAAGCTGCTTTCAGTGTTTCAACGTCTGTAATAACCGGCGCTGTCGTGTTTGTTTCTTCACCCATACTATTATTTCCTTTCTGTGATTTTGTTTTTGTATTAAAAAAAGTCCCGGCGTCTTTCTGCGGCGTTTTAGAAAGATCCTGAACCTTTTTTCTCACTTTTTCCGGAACAAATGTATCAATATAGTTTTTAAAGCTATACGAAACACCATCCACCATAAATTTGTTAGAAAATGCGTTATCCTGAAAACCGGCGTCTATCAGTTCATCACAAAAACCGGCGTCTATGGCTTCCTGTCCCACGTACCAGGTTTCTTCATCCATGATCTGGCTGATTTCCTCTTCGGTTTTATCCAGCCTTTCCATGTAGGCCGTTACAATGCTTTTTTTTACCTGGTTTGTAACCTCTGCCATCTTGATTAAATCTTCCGCCTGGTACGATCCCCATAACGATACGGACGGATTATGTGCCATCAGAATAGCGTTTTTCGCTATTTTACGGCTGTCGCACGCCATTAAAACGATCGTCGCTGCGCTGGCGCATATTCCGATAATTGTTCCTGTGATTGTCGCCTTGTTCATCAGAAGCGCGGTATAGATTGCGTTTGCTGCGAAAACATCACCGCCCACGGAATGGATCATAACGTTTATTGTCTTTTTGTCCCCCAGGGCCTTTAATTCATCAATGAAATTCCGGTATGTCACGCAATCATCATTCCACCAGCTTTCTTCAGATTCGATTGTTCCGAAAAGCTGTAAATCCGCGGATTCCCCGTTGTCAATGAAATTCCAGAATTTACTTGCTTTCGCTTCCGGATTCCCCGCCGTCGTCGGCTGATTTCTCACCGTCGGCATTTTCCCCGCCGTCGGCTCCATCTTCACTTTTTTCATAGTCTTTATCTTCACCTTCCTTTTTGCTTTCCTGGCTGGTTCCTCCGCCAGATAACAGGCCAGCGGCTTTCATCAGCTTATTTTCCCGCGCAAGTTGTGCAATGTTGCTATCAAAATCGCCGCCGCTCATTTCGATTGTTTCTTTCTGCCTGGTTGATAGGCCGATTGCGATCCGCTTTTCGGCCGCGTCTACCTCTTTCCCAGGATCCAACATGCCCGGCGCTGGCCCGTTCCACTGTGCGCCGCAATATGCCATCCGTATAACCGGATCCAGAAAAAAGCCTGGCGCTTTCAGGCGCCCCGTTGCGATTGCTTCATTCAGGAAAATTTCATAAATCGGCTGGCATAAATCGGACGCCAGCCAGTCCCGCTTCATCCTGAACGCTTTCCATGCTTCCAAAAGCGCGGCCCGCGACGCGGAATAACTGGCGTTAAAACTTTTTATTAACAGTTCAACCGGGATTTCCAGCGCGGCGCCCACGTATTTAGCAAGGGACGTTACAAACGCGTCAAAATTCGTAGAAGGACGTTTTGCGTCTGCAATATCAATCTTTTCCCCAGGCGCCAGCATGTTCACCATTCCCGGCCCTAATTCATAGTTAGAATCATCATCCGAAACGCGTTCATCATCATCAACGACACCGGAAAAACCGAATTCCGCCGTACCTTTTTCAGACGTAACAAACACTGTAAAAAAACCGTTTATGACTGCTGCCATCATTTCCGCTTCACTGTATCTTGTAAGCTGCTTTAATGATTCAATGACCGGCGCCAAGTATGGAACGCCCCTGTATTGTTCCGGCCGTTCCGTTTCGTAGATCATTAGTACATTCGGGATCCCTGTTTTTTCCCCGAACGCCTGAACCCTTTTCCATTCTTTCCGCGCATAAAGGTTGCTGTTTGGATATGTGTTGCATATGTGGTAAGCGATTACCCGGTTATTTTTATCAACCTCAACGCCATTAAAGATCCGGTTGCCGTTGTCCCGGTTCGTTGCATACAAATATACATTGTTTCCGGTACTGTTCGGCGTGGAAACTCTGTCCGATTCAATCAAATGCACCCGCAAGCCATACGGGAAATTTCTTGTCGGCTTTTCATATTCCACCAGAATACAGGCGTCGCCATTCATCAGCCAGGCAATACAGGCCGTTTGCTGGATTTCGTAGAAATTATTAACCCGCGTGGAATCGCAAAATTTTGATTTCGCCCACAATTCAAATTCCCGTTCCGCGTTGCGCTGCCACTCAACGGCCGCTTCAGGCGTCATTCCTAAAAATTCCGCGTCGATTGTGCTTTTCAGTTTCAGGCCCACCCCGACGACGTTTGTTCTGTTTGTTTTTATGGCCGATACCGCCAGCGGCGCGGACATATACAGGCTTCGCGATCGTTGCCGCAATAAAGGAATATTTTTGTCTATATCCTCCTGTGGCGTCTTGCTGCTTGCCAACCATCCGCGGAAAGAATTTTTACTCCGGGAAGCCCCTGATTCATCATAGCCGCTATTTCTGATAGACTTTATAGCGCCCAGCTTCCAGCGGGCCGATTCCCGTTTTAATGCGGCCTGTGGGCTGACCGCTTCAACAATTTTGTCAAATATATTCATCATTCACCACCCCTCTATATGTCCCGCGGGATAAAGCGGCCAGCCTTATTTTTCCCGTCGTTCGCTTCCAGCGTTTCAATCTGTTTTTCCATATCCTTTATTGCAGCCCGGATCGTTGATAAATCCGCCCGTTTCAGTGATTTTGTGCCGATCGTGTATTCCTGGTTTAAAAGAACCGCTTCTTCGGCTTCATAGTACATTTCCAGGCGTTTTTTATAGCGTTCCAGACGCTTTTTCTGTAATTCTGTCAGCATGATTCCGCCTTTCTATAACTGTACTCCGCGGCTCACGTTTCCAGTTCTTTTCTTTTTATTTTTGTTTGTCCCTTTCGGCGCCCGTTTCATGTAGTTTATTCCGGCTTTTACCTTGCTTTCCAGCACGTCAAAATTCGGCCGTAAAATCTCCACCGCCGCAGTATTGTATACCCTTAGATCCAGCGGTTCATTTCTGGTTCCAGGTTTCTTTTTCCATTTGACAACCGCGCGGCCGTCCTTCATTTCCGTTACGCGCTGTTCGCTGTTCAGGCCTTTTATGTATGCTTCATCATATCCTAGTTCTTTATTGATCGGAAAATGGCAATAGCCGGGGCCTTCATCAACGGTATTCAGCCGCGTTACTATGATTTCCTTTCCGCTGTCAACGCCCAGGATGTAAACCTTTACGCCGTATTCATTGTTGGTTGATAGCTTATGGATCAGCGGTATTCCTTGCGATTCTTTCCCGAAGCCCTTAATCCCGTAAATGCGTTTTCCTCTTTTCTCCATCCTGGAAAGAAATTTATAACATTGTGTGGTATAATGGCCGCCGGTATCAATGCAAGTAAGCGCTATTAAAAGGGATGAACCGGACGCGAAATATAATTCCTGATCCAGATACGCGGCCAATTTATCCCAGGTTTCTTCTTTTTCCAGATCTCCATATAATTTTTCAAAACGGATTCCCCAACTTTCGCACCCGCGGCCCCATCCGACGATCTCAACCTCAAAACGATCGTCCTGTACGTCAACTGCTGCCGTCAGTAAAAGAACGCCGTCCGGAATTTCTGCCGTGTACCTTTCCCGCCTGGAAAGAAGGGAATCATCATCCGCGCTTTTTCCGCGTTCCTCCCACGGTTCCCCCAGGACGGTATTTATAAAGGTTTTCAGTTTGTTTATATCGCCGTAATTCTTATATTCAAAATTTGCTTCTTTCCATTCCGAAATGATTTTTTCCCACCGCACCCACGGCGAAGCCAGTTCGTTTATATGAAACGACCTCTTTCTAAACCTTTCCGGATGTTCAGCAATATATTTTGCTTCGCTTTGTTTCCAATCAAATTCCGGGATATGCTCTTTACAGAATTTACATTCCATAGTTACATCAGAAAAGCGGATCCGCGTCCATTCGTAGGGCTGAAATTTCCCGCAGCACGGACATTTTACGTTCCATTCTTCCATTGTCCCGGACAAATATTCCTTGTAAATCTGGCTTGTTGCCATATTAACCGGCGTCGAAACTTTGATTTTCTTTTTGTTCCAAAAGGCCGTTGTTCGCTTTTCCGCTAATTTAATCGGATTTCCTTCTGTCCCGGCGCTGGCCGGATAACGGTCAACCTCATCCATCAGGACGATCCGCACCGGCCGGGAAGCCAGGCTGGACGGGGAATTTGCCCCGGCTATTGTGACATGCCCGCCGGGGAATGTCTTATGTAAAATCGTATTCCCGGAAGATCTTGATTTCACGTCCCGGACTTTCCCGGTCAAAACAGGCGTGTCCCGGATCATTGTTGCAAGCCTGTCTTTTGAAAAATCCTGCGCCATAGGCGTAACTGTCGGCTGAACAACAAGGATCGGCGCCGGATCATAGTCAATATAAAACCCGATTATATTTAAAATGATTTCTGTCTTTCCTACCTGTGCGGAACTCATAATAACAATATCCTCAACCATAGGATCATTGACAGAATCCATTATATCCCGCTGATATGGCGCCCTGTCTGTGTTCCATTGTCCAGGCTCCGCGGCGCTTTCAGACGATAGTTTCCGGTAACGATCGGCCCATTCGCTGACCGTCAGAACCGGCGGCGGCGAAACGGCCCGCGCCATATGCCGGAATAGCTTCAGCGTTTTATATTCTATCGTCTGATCCTTTTTCCGCGTCTTTATAATGGCCGTGTCTGGCGCTACAACCGGCGATTCCTGAACTTTAACCTTCCTCGCCATCATAATCACCTTCCACGTATTCATCCGAATAGAAATCTTTCGGATTGTAGTCTTTCAATTCGTTCAGGGCTTCCATAACCTCACTTGTCAGGCGTTCTTTGATAAATGCCGCGTCGCGGTTTTCCAGAATCGGCGCCGCCTTTGTAGGGATCGCCAGCACTCTTGTTTTAAAAGCAACCAGCATATCCATCATAACACTTTCAACGTCGGCGGCCTTGTGCAGCTCCCCCTTCATGGTTTGAAGTTTCAATTCTGAAATATGGCGCTTTACGCGCTCATGCAGCGCTTTTTCTTCCTCAATGTTTATTTCCCCGTCCGGATCATCCGTCGTCAGGCCGTCCGCCTGAAGCCGTAATGCCAGGACGTAATTTTTCAGGGATTCCACCAGCCTATAACGCCCCTTTGACGCCCGTACTATGATCCCTTCCTCTGCTTTCAGCCTGATACTTCTTTCTGTCAGCCCGAATATATTAGCCAGGACGCCGACGGAAACGGTCAGATTGTCTATATCCGTAACCTTTGCGGATTCCGTGTCACCCTTTGCCATGCGGCATACCCCCTTTCCGGCCCCAAAATCGGAAACGGCAACCATAAAAATTTTTAACATTTAGCTACCGAGATTTTGGGCTTCAGCGACCCGCAACAATTTTTTTCGTTTGAAAGAACCTATTTTCGATTCAGACAAATTTTTTCCGGGCCGGTTGCCTGTTTTCCTGTCTGGCAAGGCTTAAAGCCTTTGTTGACCTCTTTGTTATGTGCTGGCTGTATATTGCTGGCGCCCCGCTCACTTTACTTGACATATCTTCATATTTTGTCAAGCCACCCGCGCGAATATTCTTTCAATTAAATGCAAATGAAAAGTGATACCCTCACTTGTCATTAACTCATTGTGTCAAGTGCCGGGCGCAATGAATGTATTGCTTCCCATTCTGCCAGCGTTACCCACGCATAAGACAAGGCTATCTGTGGCCCCTCTTGTGATAGGATAGCCCCTTGATAGCCTTGTCTTTATTGTCCTGATTGATACCGATATACCGTAGTGTTATTGATATGTCTGCGTGGTTGAATATCTCCATCAGTGTAACGGCGTCATGTGTTTGTTGGTACATGTGATAACCAAACGTTTTCCGCAGCGTGTGTGTTCCTATGGCGCTAATGCCAAAAGCCTTCCCCGCGTCGGTCAGTATATTATACGCTTGCTGGCGGCTTATAGGTTTGTTGGGAAAATTCGGCGACTTGAAAATATATTCATAGTCTTTTTTCCCCTTGATGTATTCAGAAATGACGGGCTTTAATTCCGCGTTAATAGGGAAGCGCTTTTCTTTCCCTGTCTTGTTTTCGCGTATATAAACCGCGTCTTTTTCTTTTACGTCCCGGATTCGGAATTTTAAAATATCTGAAATTCTCAGGCCCGTATAAATTCCGAACATGAATAAAACATAGTCCCTTTCATTTTTGGCCCTTAAATAATCCGCCACATCCAAAACAAGATCCATATCGCGGATCGGTTCAACCGTATTCACGGAAAACACCCCCTTTTTTTACGCAAAAAGCGGCTCCGTATTTTTGCATTTAATCATTTTCTTTCCCCCTGGTTTTCTTCCTGATCCTCTAACAGATTTCCCATCAATTCAGGAAAACGGCTTGTGATTTTTTCAAGAAAAATTTCAGCCAGAATCACAAGCGGGATTCCAGGCCACAAAACCGCGGAAATGCAAGCGATAAAAAGACCGATTAAAAAAATGACCGCCATCCCCACCGGGCCGCCCGTGTCGTCATACAAATATTCATCCGGATTAAGTTCTGGTTAGCTTCGTTGTTTCCGGTTGATCCATTATAGAAATATAGAAACGGCCGAAAATGCGATCGCGGCTCCGGTTGCATATATCAAAACCAGCATACGCCAATTTTTAAAAATAAACTCCGTGATTTTCCCAATCATAACCGCGGCCCCCTTTCTGGCATAGAAAAAGCGCCCCCACATCCGGCGGCGCCTGTATCGGCTTTTTGATACACTTTTGACTATACCCATTATAACACACTTGACACGACAAAAACACGACATAAAACACGACATAAAACACGACATTTGTAAACACGGGAAACCCGCATAAAATCAGGCAAAAACGGGATTTTGTTCACAAAAAGTTCACAAAAATTTCACATTAAAAAAATTGCTAAAATCAGATCAACCCCTGATCCCTCATTCCGGCTTCTATCCGCTGGAAATGCCGGACGGAAAAACCGATTTCATCCGCCGCAGCTTCCTGTGTCAGCTTGCGGATCACGCGCCAATAATATACTTGCGCTTCGGCTCCCGTCAAACTTTGATATATTTTTTCTATCCGTTTTTTACTTTTCCGAAGTTCAGACCGTTCTTTTTTCAGCTTTTCGATCCGTTCCTGATCCAGCTGGATCATGTGAAGTACTTCATCAAATGACAAATGAACGCCTTTTGTGGATTCCCTTGAATAGTCTATGCCGGAAATACCGGCCGGGCCATTCAATCCAGCCATTTTCATAGCTTTTTCGATTGATCTTTGATGATTTTTTATCTGTTCGCCGATCAACATTATTTTCAGGTCAATTTCGTCAAAAAGATTCCTTTCCGTCTTTTTTATAGGTTTTGCCATGTTTCCAGCTTCCCCTTGCAATCATACCGCGATTGTGATATGATTATTAAAGGTTGAAAGTTCGGGCCGCTGGAAATGCGGTTCGTTCTTTTTATTTTATCATGAAACTTTTGTCAAATCAACCGGGCTTCAGAAACAATCTTTATAGTATTTCAGGAAATCCGCGGCGCTTTCCCGTATTTCCTGAAATATGCCTTCCAACATGTGGCCCCAACGTGTATCATTTTCATTTTCCGGCGATTCATCCCGCATTAACTCCACAAACGTTTCAGCAAATTCTTTGTTTTTCCCACGTATCACGCGACAAAATTCATGTTCGCCGTCGTCTGCCACATTATCCGGCGAATTCCGGAACAACCAGGCCAGATCCGACAATTTGATTTCCATTTTCAATTTATCATTCGTGATTTTAAATTTCATTAACTGATCGTTATACTCTTTCATGAATTATTTTCCCTCATTTCTTCCATTTCGTTTATTTTATCGAATAGATCCATTTCAGGATATTTCTTTTTCGGATATTGTTGATATACCGCTTCGCACCGACGGCCATTCACATAATCCATAAAATATTTTACTGCCAGTCTGTACGGAATATCTTTATGTTTCCCGGTCAGCGTCAATTTACTTTTATCATCATACACAATTTTTATTTTCCACATTTTGATTATTCCCCCCTGTGTTCCAGCTTTTCCGGAAATTCCTGTATAAGTGGAACCGGATAAATCCCCGCAAGGCTTGATTTCATGAATAGCGGTATATCATATTTTGCACACTGAAAACGGATTTTTTCAATCCATTCCGGTGCCGGAATAACTTTCCCGGCCCGGCGCCCCGTTTCCGCTCCAACAATGATCCATTCCGGTTTCTGTGCTTCTGGCTCCATTTCTCCTAGATCGGCAAGAATCGGCTCGACTGATAAAAACCAGTGATAATCTTTTGAAAACCATGTGTAAATATCTTTCGGGCCGGTTACGCTGGATCCATACCAGAAATTATCATCCGAAGGCAGCAATCCTTTTTCTGCCAGCTGTATATATCTTTCCGGATTTTTCGTCAGGAACAAATAATTGTGTTGTGGCGCCGCCAGACATTCATTGAATATTTCTTCGATCCAGCCATCAGGAACCCACGCGCCGAAAAGATCCGCCATAGAACATACAAAAATATTTCTTCCTTTGCTTTCCCGGTATTCTCTTAATTTGTATCTGTGAAACGTTGGTTTAAACCCATACGGATAAGCTGCTTTTTTTCCGTCAATAACTACTGGATCATTTAAAACCGCCCTTGCACCGTATTTCAGCACCCCGCCACCCGAAAAGCGCC
The DNA here is from genome assembly GCA_009774155.1 of Lachnospiraceae bacterium. Taxonomy (GTDB): domain Bacteria; phylum Bacillota; class Clostridia; order Lachnospirales; family Lachnospiraceae; genus Hominiventricola. The sequence goes on along the minus strand of VSNE01000456.1, from coordinate 2,634 downwards.
TTGCTATGTTCCTGGCGTAGCAATACGCGCAGTCATGATTGCAGCCCGTTACCGGATTCCAAGTACTTTCCGCCCAATCAATTTTAGTTTTTTTCATTTTCTGTTTTCCTCTCTTTGTCTAATTCGGCGCCCAACTCCGCAATATGCCTATTCCCATGAAAAGACATAGTTTCAACTTGCTTTTTCATGATTGCGCCGTATTTCTGATAATTCTTTTTGGTAGTAAGAAAGTAACGCCTGTGTGTGTCTATATGGCGTAACCTAATTAGTTTTTTTAACAGATTATCCGTAACGCCGGAATCAATAACCGATATTTCGATTTTTGCGGCTGGCCTGTTGAATTCCCGGCATATTACAACATATTCCGGATCATTTCTCTTTTTTCCCATTTTCAGCGCCTTTCCTTTCGTGGTATATTACAACCATAGACGGAAACGGCGCCCCGGATTTACTGTCCCCGAATTTCAGGCGCCCGCGAACGAAACGCACTTCCGCGCGGTTGTATATAAAATCATGGAACCATTTTGTATCAGTCCTGGCCGGAAGCAACATTACAATAAGATTTCCGTGTTCCGCATTTGTCCGGAACGCTTTTTCAACCCATTTTCCAATTTCCCGGCCATATGGCGGATTGCAAAATACCCTATAACCCCCCCATGATTGCAAAAGGCCGTTTTCTTTCACCGTAAAATATGTATCGCATTTATGATTGTTTTCATCTGCTGCAGGATCCAGATTGAAATGAAATTCCGCGTCAAGTTCTCTGAAAAAATCTATCGGCGTGGCCCATTGATCGGATTTACTGGAAAACATTACATCAGTATTCATTTTCACGCCCCCTTTCATCCGCGTTTTGGATCGTAATCCTCGAAACGCTTTATTGTTTTAAATATTTTCCGGTTATTTACCCACCTTTGCAGAAGCCTAACCGGATCACTTCCGTTCGTATGCTCTTTATCGTATACCATTACATACGGATCATAATTCATTTCCCGAAGTGTATAGATTCTTTCTAAATCCTGTTCGATTGTGGTATCAAAATTAGTCAGGACATAAACGCTTGTTTTTCTGGCTCCCCATCCGGTTATTTCTTTAAACGCTTTAAATTTGGGGATGATCTGATCTTTATCCTCATAGCGATCCCATGCAAAATGTACGCTGTCAACGCGAAGTTTCCCTTCCTTTGCCGCAACGTGGCAAAAATCGCACCCGCGCGGACATCCGCGCGTAAGAAATCCATATGCTGTATCTGTGATTCCGTATAGTTCATAGTCCGGATATGTATGTTCAATTTCATAGGGAAGCTGCGTGTCATGATCCCTTTCATAGATTTCTTTCCCGTCAATCAATTTGATACAATATCCGCTTCCGCCCTTTACGATCTCTTTTGCGTTTACAAAATCCAAATAATCCGGCGTAAAGCTGAATACTTTTGACATATACACTTTGTCCATAGGCGGCCGTGGGAATCCATGCGCGATAGGAATATACCACGTCACATTATCCCCCTGTTTTTTATGCCATGCGGATAATTTCATCAATGGCAAATTTGGGTAATTATGGCCGTCAACATCAATTAACCCGATTTCCATTATTCATCACCAGAACGATCAAACACGGTTACGGACGTTTGACCGTTTTCTTTTACAGCTTCGGTTCCTGTGGTTATTTCAAGTTCGATCGGCTCGTTTGTGGTAGTATCAAACAATACCAGATTCCGCCCCGGCTCAACCGCAACCGTGATTCCGGTCTTTTTCAATGCGTCCTGCATAAGACGCATGAATTCATCTATTCTTTGATTCTGATTCATAACGCGGATTCCCCCTTTCTAAAAATTAAAAATATATTGCGCATAAATTCAACTACCCACCCATGAAATCAAATATTGACAACTGCGCCATTTCATCATGAAGGCGCTTGTCTGCCAACGTGTAATAGGTTTTATCCAATTCAAAACCTAAAAATTTATGCTGTGTCTTGTGCGCCGCTATCAGGCAGCTTCCGGATCCGGCGTGTGTGTCAATGATTTTATCCCCAGGCGCCGCGAATTTATTTATAATCCATTGATATAATGCAACCGGCTTTTGATTCGGATGTATTCGTATTTCTTTATTTTTCATATCGCCTTGTAACATCCCGGCCCAACGGAAACGGAAAATCCGGACGGCACTTTTAAAGCTAGTCCAGGCTAATTCACAATCGGCGAAATCATTATTTCCGTTTTCCTTGTCCCATACAATCCAACAACTGGAATCATACGGAATTTTACTGATAAAGTGATTCGCGCCGAAAATAATCTGATTTTTTGAAATTCTGAATAGTTCCCGGAAATATTCTTCAGGCGGCGAAGCGTTATCGTTCCCGGCATAGCTTTTATAATCTTTTGATTCTGCCAGCTTGCTTCTTGTGTGGTTCTTTGTTCCGTTTTCGCCTATCCCATACGGCGGATCAATAATAGCCAGTTCAAAGAATTTATCCGGGATCCGTTTTATTGCCTTTTCGCTATCCAGATTATAAAGCCGGTTCAATTCAAAAGGGATTTCTTGTAACTCCATACGCCGTCCCCCTTATTTATAAATTATCTTTGTTTTTTTATCCTGAAATGCGATCCGGCCCTCTATGTCATATCCATAG
>VSNE01000455.1 GCA_009774155.1 Lachnospiraceae bacterium | reverse complement strand
CGATCCGGCCCTCTATGTCTTATCCATAGGCAGAGGAAATTTTTTTAATAATTTCAATCAGTTGAGATATTTCATGCGGCGTATGATCCGCGGCTCTGATCGCACGTTCCGCCACTTTATCGCGATAACCTGAACTGTTATATTTCAGACTATTTTCCATTTCGCACCCCCTACCGGAACGGCAATTCTTGATCTATGCCATCCGGAATATCCATAAATCCATAGCCCGGCGGCGCCGGTTCTGGCGGCTCTTGACTTTGGTTTCCCTGGCGTTCCTTTTCTTCCGCTTTTGTTTCAGCGAATTGCAATTCCTCAACAAGTACAGTTTTTGTATAAACTTTCTTTCCGTCTTTCGTGTAATGTCCTGACTGAAGCGGCCCGATCACTTCAACCTTTTTATCTTTATAGAGATAATCACGGGCCAGCCGCGCAATGTTCCCAAAACAAATACAGTCTATGAAATCCACCGGCTGATCGCCCTCCCGGATTTTTCGGTTTCGCTTACACATAACCGTAAAAGTGACAAACGAAACTTTATCGCCATTGTACCGGATCACCGGATTTTCCGTCAGGCGCCCGCTTCCTATCCATTTATTCACGCCGTTTTCTCCCCTTTCCTTTTCTCCGCATAGGGAACCCGTGCATTTTCAGCCAGTTATTTGTTGCCCTTTCCGGATATTTATAACAATCATTCAACGCATTTCCTAAACTGACAAACGCTTTAGCAGCGGCCGCGGCTGAATGCCCGGCCCGCTCTCCGGCGTCTTTTAATGCGTAAATCGCGGCAACGGTTTCTTTGCCGCCTATGCCAGCCGCCGCAACGCTTTGTAACAACTCCGCTTCGGCTGATTTTAATTCGATTAGATCCTCTATGTATTTCCCAGGCGAACACATTAAACCGGCGGCGCGTTCTGAAATCAATTCAAAAAATATCATCAGGAATATAAAATATAACCGTTCCGCAATTCCTGGAAAGTGCTATAACATATGTTTGGCCGTTTTTAATGCCGGTTTCATAGGCAAATAACAGACCGGATTCTTTTACTGTGTACTTCCTTTTCCCGAAATTGAATTCTATTGTTTCCATGCAGCGCCATATTTCCGCGTCGGCAATCTGTTTATCCGCTGTTTCGCTCTTTAGACTTAAAGACGAAAATCTTTTTTCCGTTGCTGTACTTTGCAAGTTTTTTTCTTTTTCTTTCGGCGGCTTCCGCAGTATCGCGGATAATCGCCCTTTCATCCCCTTCAACCAGGACAAAATATTTTTCCTTACAGTTATCAAAATTCATCCACTCACCTTCCGTTTTTGTTAGTTTTCCAGCCTGGCGGCGTCGCCCGCGTTTTGGAATGTCTTTCCGTCAACATATCCCGTTTGCTGTAATAATGCCGCTTCGCGGTTCCGCATAATGTTTTTAGGACTTGACTGTATTTCAAGCCCAGGAAGAGATCTTACAAAATCATCAACCGCCTTCGGCGTAACAAGTGCCAGCGCGAAGGACTGACTTTGTTTCTTTTGTTCGTCGAAATTCTTTTCCAGGCCGTGACAGAATCCGATCACGTAATTCATTTTTTCACTTTCCTTGAATTCCCTTTTTACTTCCGCGTATATGGCCCGCAACGTTATAAACTTTTTCCGGATAACCTTAATCGCATAGTTAAAAATGTTTATGCAAATTTCGGCGTCCTCTTCATAACCATAAAACCGGATCCGAAAAGTTTTTGATGAACTATTCCGGCAAATGGAAATACTGCGACACCTGAAATTATCAGCAATCACCGCGCTAACCATGTGGATCCATTCTTCCCGGTACGGGCTGGATGTAAAACCGATAACCGGCCGTTCTGTTTCCTGTGCTTCGTTTAGCTGTTCGCGCTTGATTTCATATTTTGCCATAAGTTCCTGTGCTTTCATCATTGCGGCCCTGGCTTCGTTTTCATTGCTGGATCCGGAAAGAGAAATCAGCTTTTCAATTTTGTCAATTATTTTGTTGTTATCATCCATCTATTTTCCCCTTTATGAATACGTGTTTACATACTTTGTCGTCGATATAAAGATCCGCGGTTACTTTCCGGCTGTCCTCTCCGAATTGCTCCAGGATTTCCGGGATATTTTCATTCACGGAATCAAATTCCAGGCCGTTATATCGGCAAAATTCAACCGCCGTTTCCAGGGCTTTTCCTGTGCGGTTCGTCCACAAAATCACTTTCCCGCCAATTTCCCGGAACATTATCAGCCATTCAATCATTTTTGTGTTTGGCTCCCCTGTATCCGGCCAGTGTCCGTTAGGCGTTAAAACTCCATCAAAATCTACTGCAATAGTCATATTCCAAGTAAACGATCCATCAGATCGTTGTTCTCCTTTCTTGATAATGCTGCCCGCACGGATTCCGCCGGAAATTCAATAGGCAGCGCCATTTTGTCTATCCGGCTGACAATCCGATCGTCAAGCTGTAATTCCTCGATTCGGTAATTGCTCGTAAAAATCGTTATACGCTTTTCGATCATTCGGCCATTCAGGATATTATAAAATCTTTCGTTTATCCAGTCTTTGGGCTGTTCAACCCCTATATCATCCACGATCAGCACCGGAACCGAAACAATGTCGCGGATCAGGCTTTCTTCCGTCCTGGCCTGGTTGATTTCATCACGCCCCCGCGCACGCTCTCCCCAGGTATTTTTTATCTGATCCAGAATTTGTATTGTGGTTGAAAATTTCGCCGGAATCCCTTTCAGGGAAATTAAATCATTTGCGATTGACACCGCAAGCCGCGTTTTCCCGCTGCCCTTTACGCCAGAATGGAAATATAGCCCTTTCGCGTTTGTTTCCTGGATTTCGTCGAATAATTCCACGTACCGCTTCGCGATCGTCTTTGCCATTTCTGCCAGTTCCCGGCCCGTGCCTGTGGAATAACAATCCGTCCGGAAATTATCAACCGTCTGGCCCTCAAATTCTTTAGGGATTGACGCAAACGCCAGCTTGCTTTTTATCCGCTCCCGCTGAATTTTTCCACATTCACACTCGCGCATGAATGTATATCCGTCTTTTTCAACCGTGTAATATCCGCTATCGCGGCATTTCTGGCATTTATAGGCTGGCGCCGGTTCCGCCATTCCTCCGGAATCTTTCAAGCGCTGCGCGTGTTGTGCTTTCAATCTCTCTATCGCCTGATACGCTATCTCTTCCAGCGTTTCCGGCGTCCGTTCCGCCGCCACTGTCATAGTTTCCGCCCCCTTTGTTGGTATAATTTCCCTCGACGATCTTTAAAGCGTTTGTCTTGTTGATGATCCAGTCAAAAGAACAACCGTTCCATTTTTGATTGCGGCCAGAAAGAAAATCGCTATCCTGTGCCATTTCAAAAAGCCTGTGAAGCCTGTCGTAAATCGTTACATCCGGCCATATTTTCAGCTTTTCAAACTCGTTTAGCAGCGTCCGGATTTTCTTTTTCCGTGCTTCAGACATTGCGCGGATCGTCGGAAGATCTATAC
>VSNE01000454.1 GCA_009774155.1 Lachnospiraceae bacterium | reverse complement strand
GAAGGTGGAAATGGCCCGATTGTCATGTATACCAGGCGACCAGGCATGATCGTTGGATATGATTATGATGGAACATTGACACACCGTATGACAAAGTCTGCTCCGGATGAATTTATTCTGGGACTTTTTGCTGCCAATTCACAAAACACGCTGAAGAGTATAACTGATCCGAAAACGGGTTCCCGGATGTCTTTGGAAGAGTACATCCGACAGGGTGAAAAAGCTGATCATGCGTCATGGTCCGACAGAAATATTGCCGGAAATAAATTCCGCATTATTTCAAATATTCAGAAACATGTAATAAACAAAATCAAGAAAAGGTATTCTGAGTCCGTAAGAGAAACTTTTGAACGGCAGAATACGGGGCTTGCTCATGCGCTTGCCGATATGCTGCTTCCACAGTCTGGCTTGGAACTGCTTCAAACGATCCTCCGGATCAAAGCGGTGGAAGTGGCTACCAAAGACCAGTGCATAATCGAAAAAGTTCTTTCCGCATATTTGGTAATCCGCAGTACGCCAATGGTAAAGTAAAATATGCTTTTGAAATTGTGTTGAAAGGAAAACCATGCATCCTGTCTTTACAGGTTTTAACAGATTTCAAGAGATATCAAGCAGACTCCTGGGAAAAGGACGAAGAAATTGGAAAGCCTTTCCCCTTGGAATTCAAGGAGCTGAGTATCACTCACATCAAAAATGCAAAGAGCAAGACCCCCGACGAATATGATTGTGAAATCCTGATAACGGATTCTGTCTTATGTGACAACAATCAGGATATTTCTGTTGAGTTTTTGAAGTCCGCACATTTCTCTACTTTGAGTTACGCACAATTGATACCCCGCAAGTTTGGATGTGTGATTACTGGGAGCCTTACATTTTCATTTTCTGATCCAGCCTTAAAAGGGATGTGTGAGTTGAGGGAGACAGACAAATGAGCAAGTCATTCAGTCCGTACCCTGTTCTGGACAGTACCCATTACTTTGAAATCGGATATGTGACAGAAATGCCAGAATTCCGGTATACAGAAAATTTTGAAGAGTATCCTTTGAATTTGGATATTTCGGGAGGGAACACCATCAACTTCAATGGTAAGCTGACAGATCCCCGTTGTGCATGGTACCCCTCGACACACGACTTGATTTTATCCAAAGTATGCAGAATGACATCAGCGTATGGCTTGTTCGGAAAAAATGGAATTGCACCTGCAAACGCAGTTCTGGGTCTGGCAATTATGTGGATATCCAGCAAATCCGAGGAAAGAGGCGTGATTCCTTTCGGAGAAATAGTCCGGACGGATTCAGTCGCCACATATTCAGCAGAATACCGCTTCAGCAAAGGCATATTGAAGGGAAGTCTGAAACTTCAAACCATTTTGTATCTGAAAGATCCTGGAACTCCTGCAGCTTCTGAAATGTACTTTGCGCTTCAACCCGGAACTATCCTTGGCACTTTGGATCAATCTGAGATGTTCATTGATGGTAATGGATCAGTGTTTCCGATTTCAGTAGCTGATTTACCAGGCAAATCGTTGTGGACCGTGTACTATGATGAAACCGCCGACCCCTTGCAGGATCCGTTCAACAACGAATATGTTGAAATCCGGCTCAACAAGGCGCATCCTGCTTTTGATACATTGAAAATTGAAACCTCAATGACAGAATCTACGCTCTTCCTTGAAGTTATTTCCTCTGCAATGCTTGTGATTGTTGAGTCAACAAAAGATGCGCTTGGAGCGGATTGGGATAATGTTCTGAATGGTATTGGATATGAACCTGGCTCCATTGCAGAGGCAGTGAATTTTTTTGTTACACGGTTGCAGTGGGATGTGAGCAGTCCAACAAAACTGGCGGACTCCATCAAGAAATTTTTTGAAACCAAAAGATAAGGGGGGATTTTATGGACTGGAAAGAATTGAGCCGGGACGAAAGTCAACGGATGTACGACTGTTATTGTGATGCGGACGAAATCAACTGCCCGGATCAGTACATACCCCTCAGGGATGATCTGTTGCTTTTGTTTTCCAACGCCCTTGATCGGATCGGAATCACGGAAGAAGAGATTTCTCAAAAGAATAATTCTTACCAGTTGGATCTGTTCTTTGGCATCAAACTTTATACTACGCTGAATCAAAAGTACGGTATGGATGTCCGGTCGGCCTCATCTGAAGGGATATGGAGATTTTTGAGTGTTTGTGTTGTCCCCGACCTTGTGGCAAAGCGATACGGAAAAGATCATCCGGATCGGTTCTGGAAAAAGTCCAAGCGATTATGGCTTCGGGTTCTTTGGTGGTATATATATCTTTCATGGCAGGGGTCTGAAGACACCACAACAGAAACGCTCAAAGATAACAGTACAGATGAAATTCTTCAGTTGGTTGACAGATGTGGGCGTGGTGGATATCGGGTGAATCTATATCGGGAAATGATGAGAAAAAACGGACAAATTGAACTTTCTGAACGGAGACAAAAACAGCTTTTCCGGAAAACAATGGTCTTGAATACTGCTAGGGTGCAGGTCATGGAACCGGAGTTGTCTGCAGGGGGAAACCGTGGATATGTGGATGCCCTGTACAGCTATTTTCAATAGGTGAGGATTTGGTATGGATATTGTCGGACGAATAAAAGACAATTTCAGCAAAGGTTATTTCAGAAAAGCCATGGATATTCCCGAACTCCCGGAAGACTATCCGGCCTGGACACTGAAGGAAAATGACTGGGTGGGTGTCGCGGTTCCTGTTGACACATATATCCCGTTTTCAGAACAATTTGCACAGGTCAGGATTTGCACAGAGGCCAGTGTTCAGATTGGGACGCAGACTTGCAATTTGCTTTTGCTCCAATGCTTTACCATGCAATCCCGGGATGAATTTGCGTTGATGGCTGCTCAGTTTGTGGCTCCAGGTAAAAACGGAAATCTCCGGCGTGAATTGACGGCCTCACCAGAAGCATGGTGGAAACGATGGAAAGAGATGCTTGGAAATATTTCCTCAGACAGATCTTCTTATGATATCCTTGGGGAACTCCTGGTCTTGGAAAGACTTACGCAAACTGGCGAACATCCGAGATGGTCAGGGGCTGAACAAGCAACTCACGATATTGAGCTTGATACATACAGCATAGAAGTCAAATCAACAATAACCCGATATGGATATGAGATTACAATAAGCAGCATCTATCAAATGCGTCCATCGGAAGACAAACCGCTGTTTCTTGATTTTATTCGGTTTGAAAGATCTGCGCAGGGGCGGAGCTTGGATGATGTTACAAAAAGTCTGAAGCAACTGGGCTATAATGAAGATTCCCTGGAGGCAATTCTGTCCAAGGCTGGTTTTGAGATCGGGTGCGTTGCAAGAAATGTCAAATATAAAGTGATTGAATGGAAAAGATATCCGGTAGATGATGCATTTCCCTGTATAACAGAAACTTCCTTTAAAAATGACCGACTGCCTTCTCATATCCTGAAGATAATATACACCTTGGATTTGGTGGGAATCAACGGAGCTAACCAACTACAACCATAAGGATGAACATAGATGTATAATATTGTAGAACTGTTCAGCGGAATTGGCAGCCAGTTGAAGGCATTGCAAAACATTGGAGCAGAACCTGAAGTAGCTGCAACATGTGAATGGGATGTCCATGCAATTATTGCCTATGATCTGATTCATAATGATGCTACCCTTCCTGATGAGATAGCCAGAATGGACAAGGAATCACTTCTGGAGGAGCTGGGAAAGTTTACATTCAGCAATTCAGGCAAAGAAGCTTTGGATTACATTTCACTGAAAACATATTCTGTCGATGTTCTCCAACATCTTTTGAATGCAGTCAGGAGAAACAAAAATTGTGTTGATATTAACTCAATGAATGGCAGTAATCTCCCGGATAACATTGATATTCTGACATATTCTTTTCCGTGTCAGGATCTATCCAATGTAGGAGCATTTCATGGCTACAACCTTGGTATTGACAGGGGTTCTGGAAGCCGTTCAAGCCTTCTCTGGCAAGTAGGCCGGATCCTTTCTGAGTTGCGGGAAAGTAATAAAAAATTGCCGCGGTTTTTACTGATGGAAAATGTTCCGACACTTTTATCTGAAAGACACTTTCCAAATTTCAGTGCCTGGATAGAAGAACTCAGAAACCTGGGCTATATCAGTAAATATTATCCGCTGAATGCATCTGATTTTGGACTTCCTCAAAACCGTCCGAGATTACTTATGATCAGCGTTTTTGTTGGTGACAACAAAGAAGAAATTGAGTTGATCCATGAATATTTTGGAAGCACAACAGCAGAACAAGTGATTGAAGATTATCACCGTTCCACTTTTTTTCATCAGCAGACAGTAAAAGATTTGCTCAGGACAAATTATTCCGAACAGGTTTTGTTTGATGAAGCAGTTGAATGTACGCCTAATGATACTGTTTCACGGAGAAAAATTTGGGTTGATAATCCCCAGATTGTTCTTCCCGGTAATGTGTTCAATGAAAGAATGAGCATGATCCGAACCATAACTACAAAGCAGGACAGAAACCCTAATTCCGGCAATCTGTATTTTGACAGTGGAATAAAGGGAAGAAGCAAGTTCCGGTACCTTACGCCAAGGGAATGTCTCCTGTTCATGGGGTTTTCTGATGCGGATTATGAAAAACTGGCTACCAACAATCTGGAATTTCATAAGGGAGATGCGCTTTTTGCCCGTGATAAAATAATCCGTTTGGCTGGCAATAGCATTCCGGTGAAATTACTTGAAGGAATCTTTCTTCAGATTATGCAAATAGACGCTCTGTTGGAGGATTACAGGAAATGCTCATTTACTGTTTCGACTGGTCATCCTTCCAAGAAGACACTCGCCAAACAAATTACCCGGTTTATGTTCTCCCACGGCATCCGATGTCGTAAACCAGGGGGCCAATATCCAGAAAGTCCGGATGCAGTATTTCCGCGGTATAGAATTGCGTTGTTTATCTATGATTGTGTTCAGCATGGTCATAAATGTGGTAACGGCAATGTTCCTGAAAGAAATCATGATTTCTGGAAAAAGAGAATAGAGGAAATTATGGAGAGGGATTGTGCAATACATGAGGAATTGTCTAGGAAAGGTTGGCATGTTTTGATTGTATGGAAATGTGAATTGAACAATGGTAATTTCAACAACACGATGAAACGGCTTGAGGACAGAATCCGGGGATTTCTTTCTACGGCTTCGGAAAGCGCCGTTTAGTTCCATTTCTTGGTGGAAAATTTGACAATATGGCAGATATCAAATCAAAAGATGCAAGAAGTTATAATATGTCGCAGATTCGGGGAAAGAATACCAAGCCAGAAGAACTCGTGAGGAAGTATTTGTTTTCAAAGGGATTTCGCTATAGAAAAAATGACAGACGACTTCCTGGCACACCTGATATTGTCCTGCCCAAATATAGGACTGTTATTTTTGTAAATGGTTGCTTTTGGCACGGACATGAAGGGTGTAAGTATTTTGTCTGGCCTCAGAATAACGCTGAATTTTGGCGTAATAAAATCAATACAAATAAAGAACGGGATGCAAGAAAATGCGAGGAGCTGAGATCTTTAGGCTGGAATGTTGAAATTGTATGGGAATGCCAACTAAAAGCGCCATATCGTGAAGATACCTTGAACTATCTGGAAGAAATTTTGAGGACAAGGTGTTGAACCTGCTATAAGCAGTGATATGAATCATAACCATACTCCTATGTGGAGATATAAAAATGTGGGGATATAAAAGCTGCTCTGTAGGAATCACAGAGCAGCTCATAATTGTGTACTTGCCTTACTTGATCCAAACTGTCTTGCGCATAGGTAATCCTGCTCTTGATAACTCTTTGATACAACCGACGATGCTGTTCATACATCCCATCCCGTTGATCATTTCTGACTTGTGAACGGTGCAGTATTTATTCAGTTAATCCATCAACCGATGCTCCGGTGAACCTTGGACATATTTCCCCAAATCACCGCCAAGCACCAGCTGTGCATACTCCAGCGGCTTGTTATAGATCAAGTAGTCCAGCTCCGACCGCTGGTACATATTCTTGGCAACCTCATCCTCAACAGTGGTGCAGTAAATAGAAATCATCGTGCCATTGGCAAATTTCAGTTCCACACAGGCGGTATCCATATTGAACTCGCAGGACAGAAGTTTCCTCATTGGCGGTCAGCCCCCTCAATCATCTGGAAGTGTTCTAACGCTGCCACAATTGCCTGTTCCTTTTCCGACGGACACTGAGGCTGCTTTGCGTTCTTTGACTTTGACAAATTGTAATGCTCGCCAACCTCTAACCCGCATTTACGCTTGATCTGAGAGATATAAAGCGAAGATACCTTCAGCCCAAACTTCTCCCACACATAAGCCTTGATCTCCCCATAGGTGGCTTTGCTTTCCACCGGGGTGACCTCCAGTTCATCCAAGTCCAGCCCGACCCGGATCACATCGTCCGGCTTTTGTTGGGACAGGCAAACCACCGTCTCCACATTCGCTGTCCAGGGAAACATGTCCACACAGCATGCTCTCTCCATCCGGTACCCGCATGCCTGCAGCAACTCCAGGTCCCGGGCAAGGCTGGTGGGCTTGCAGGAAATATAAAGCATCCGCTCCACTCCATAGCTGATAATCTTCTTCAGCGCCTTCGGATGGATGCCGTCGCGGGGAGGGTCCAAAACAATAAAATCCGGCTTCTCCTCCATAGTATCCAACATTTTCAACACATCCCCCGCCATAAATTCGCAGTTAAGCAGACCGTTTCTTCTCGCATTCTCTCTGGCCGCCTCCACCGCCTCCTCCGCAATCTCCACGCCAATCACCTTCTTCGATACAGGAGCCAGAATCTGTGCAATCGTTCCGGTTCCGCTGTACAAATCAAAAACCAACTGATCTCTCGTATCTCCGATGTAAGAACGCGCTGTTTCATAGAGCACCTCCGCCCCCAGAGAATTTGTCTGGAAAAATGAAAAAGGCGTGATTCGGAAACGAAGTCCCAATAGCTCTTCGCAAAAATAATCCTGCCCATACAAAACCTCTGTGCCGTCATTCTGAATCACAT
>VSNE01000453.1 GCA_009774155.1 Lachnospiraceae bacterium | reverse complement strand
CCGGGTTAAACTTACCCATGGGGTGGGTCCCTTTTCAATTGCTGTACCTGGGTCCCTTTTCAAATGTTAGATGCAGCAGCCATCAAGGTTGTGAAGCAGTGCCGATTCCTCTGCGGTCAGTGCCGATGGAGGCTCGTAGCCCAAGGCGCGCTGCCTCATGTAGTCGCTCGGTGTAAGGTTGCATCCGGCGGCAATGTCGTGTATCTTCTCACGCTCTGCGGCTGTCATCTTCGTGGTGACGGTGCAAGAGCGCACAGCCTCCGGCGGCAGTTTCTTTCGCTTCGTATTGCCAATATTTGCTTTATCGGTATCCTTATTATTCATATAATCGGAAATGTTCAATGGACTTATAAAATCGAATTGTCGGGTGCGAGCCTGCGAGCGGCCATGACCCTGACCGCAGGGAGGGGCGAGGCGTTTTGGTGCAACCGGGCGGAGCCGGGTGTAACACCAAAACATATCTCGCAACACTTCTCAAAAGACCTGCCTTCACGCCATAGTTCCCTGCTTGCAGCCGCACATCGGATTTCATTGCTCACCCTGCGAGGAAACCGTTAGTTATAGGTTATCCGTCGTGGTTCTTCCAGCCCGTTATGCAGGTGAAAGAGAGTGCCGAGGCTATACGGGAATTGTATATGCTTACAAGCCCGGCGGCTTCCATCCTCGACAGGAGATTGTGCATTTTCTTCCGTCCGAGGTTCCAGTTGTCAGCGAGGCCAATTTCCGAGAATTGTGCCTGACCGGGGTTCAGGTTGAGCGGTCTGCGGAAAGTGCCGTCATATCCGGGAGCTATACGCATCTCTTTCAGCAGTCCGCTGAACATCGCCATGTGACTGATTGCTTTGCCGTCGTTGTCGGTGGTCGTTCCCGACAGCCATTCAACGGCTTCAACTGTAAGCCGGATGTTTACCGATGAAAAGGGATATATGTCTTGTTGTTCCATGTTCCTTGTTTTCTGAGAGATGGATTATTGGCGAAATGCCAAAGATTGGATTTTTACAATAGAAAATTTGTGCATGATAATTTGTCGGTCGTTCTCCTTGCCCCCTTTGCTCGTCAGTCAATATTCCTATGGTATTCAATTCATATAGGATTGCGTTTCCAAATATCCTTCAAATATCGGTTCCGACAATTTTCTAATTGAGGATTGGGGAACAACGAAAACGGAGGGAAAAGAGGGCTGACAATGATTCTCTATTTCGGCATCGGCGCGTTTGACGGCGCGTTTCCTGCATTTGCACCACCCGGAATCTGCAATTTCGGAAGGCTGTTCAACACCGTCTGTATGTCCTGCCTATCGGAAGATACGGTGAGAAGTGCGGTGGTGATGTCTATTATCTCTTCCTTGCCTACATATTGCGATACCGATTTCATCAGTCCGAGTGCCCGTTTCTGCCGGTGTGCGCGGATGCCGTCCATGCCTCCGGTTTCCTTGTCGCATCCGAAGTTGAGATAGCGGTTGAGCGCGGAGCGGTCATACTGCGGCATGGTCTCCAACGTGCTTTTCCCTGCCGCGATCAAGAGCATGGAGCGGAGCGCGTCTGCTTCATACGGGGTACATTCACCAAGAAACTCCATGATGATTTGAGCTTTCTTCTGATTCCCGGATTTTGACTCTTTGGATTTGGTCTCCGATGATTTGTCGGGCATTCCTCCCGGTGTGGTTGTTATGTCAGTCGGCATAGTCTTTAATGATTGGATTTGTGAGTGGTTAAATAGGTTTCTTGTTCGCGAGATAGCGGGCGGCTTCGGCGTCTATCTCGTCCTGCGAGGATATGCGCACGCTCTTGAGGTATGCGTCGAGGTCGTCGGGGTCGAAGAAGCATATCTTGCCGCTCGGCTTGTACATCGGTATCACACGCCGCATCATCATCTTGCGGAAGTACGACAGGGAGAAGCCGAGATAGTCGGCGGCCTCCTGAGAGTTGAGTAGTTTTCGTTTTGTCTGCATCGGTTCTTTAATTTATAAGTTCGTATTCTTTGATTATGGAACATGCTGATTGATAGGCTTGTCAGCCTTTGGGTTCCGATGCAAAATTACAGCCGTTCCCGTGGGGTGCAATGTGGTGTCCGTGGGGAAAGGTTAAAAATGGCAAACGCACTATGCGCTGGATTTCAGCCGCATAGTGCGTTTGTAAGATGTCTTTATATGCTGTAAATGGGGAACGGCAGGGATATTACGGGGTTCCTCGCCTTGAACGCCATTCATCTATGGCTCCGTCGATGGATTTGCGGTAGTTTTTGTTGTCCTCGGTGGCATGGTCGGCGCAGATGTCGGAGCGGTGCTTGTTGTAATATGACCCGGCGATGCCGCAGCGTTGCAGGAACAACCGCGCCCATGTCTCCGCCTCCTTGCGCGGGCTGATGTTCCTCGCCACTGCAAAGACCATGTAGCAGACCCGCAGCTTCTCTTTCGGCAACACGGCAATGGATTTTGCCTCTTCCCTCACGTTGAGGAAATTTGCAAAATCGAGCGGTGTGCAGTTCTCAAACTGGCTGTCATTGCATACATCGTGTATCGCCATGCACAGCCCCAGTTCTACCACATCACGCCATTTGGCTGTTTCAAGCAGTCGGCTTCCGCTCATCGGCCTTCCCCTTTCTCCATGCGGTCAAGATCGGTCATGATACTTCCGGCTATGCCGTTCAGTTTCGTGGCAAGCGCATACAGGTGTGAGGCTTTGAGGGAGAACACATCCCCGGCGCGTCGGCTCTCACGCTCGTATTCCTCATATATCCTCCTTACATCGGTCTGCCGCCTGTCATGTTCCGCCTTTGCCGCCTCGCACTCCTTCTCAGCCTCGGCATACTCCTTTGAGCCGAGAGGGAGATAGTCAAGGCGGTGGTTCAGCCCGCAGTACCGTTTCCAGTAAGGGTTAAGCCCGTCGGAAGCCTCTTGAAATATGGCATGGTGACGCCGTGAGTGCGCGTTGGCAATCCCCCGGAAATCAATGCCGTCAAGCCGACCTATATTATTAAGGAGTGTCGCTGTCTCGGCTTCGAGGGATAGTGCAATTTCTTTCAACTGTTCCGGATTCTCCCCGGCCATCGCCTCCGCATCGGCTATAAGCGCGTTGGTGTCCTGAAAGTCATAATAGAACCTTGCAAGCGCAAACGCCTGTTCAAAAGGCATCGTGTCGCCATGATAAGCGCCCACTATCCCGTTGATCTCTTCGAGCCGGGCCAATATATGTGTAATCATTCCAATCATGAGTTAAAAAGGTCATCCATTGTAACCTCGCTATGCACTATACTCTTGTTCTTGCCGTTGGCGACACCGTATGTTGTTATAAAGGTATGTACCAACGATTTTTTATTCTTGGTATGATACTGGAACAGGCTCATCCGTTGGCGCAGTTTCTTTTCGTATTCCTGCGAAATGATGTATTCCCCGACGGAAAATTTTATTTCGCATAAATGGATGATGCGGTCGGCACGCTCTATTATCATATCAATCTGCGCCCCGGGAGTCTGCTCCTGCTGGTTTGGCTTGACATGCCAGTTGGAGGTCTCCGTTGATATGGCTGTCAGCCCGAGAGCCTGCTTTATCTGTCTGTGGTGACGGAGGCATACCGTCTCGAATGATGTCCCCATCCATGAAAGTACACCGGGAGAATCGAAATTCTTGCTCCACCAGTGTTCCTCATGCCTGTTGTCAGGCTCGATGAACTTATAATAGAAAAGAGTATAGAAATCGGTGAGGCGAAACACCTCCTCCCGTTTCTTGTTGCCATATTGCGACCACCTCTCGATGAAATCACACCTTTCGAGATTTTTTATTATGCGGCTGAGCTGGCTGCCTTCTGTCTTTATGGCTTTTGACAGGTCACTGTATGTCATGCCGTATTTATAACCGCTCAGTGTCCTGACAACATCAATATACTTGTCAGCATACTGGAACAGTGCTGTGTATAGTTCGTCAAACTCCAGCCTTAGTTTGCCGTCAGGTTTGAAAAACAATTCATCAATATTTTGTGCAAGGCTCAGTTCTGGATTGAGAATGCTGTAATAAAACGGCACACCTCCCAAAATCATATATGACTGTAAGATTTGATACCTGTCCCATGAGATTCCTTCGGACTCAAGATACTTTTCAGTCTCACCAAGTGTGAATGGAAGTATGTGTAACTGGCTGGTAATCCTTGCGTGCAGACCTCCTTTGTTACCTATGAGCTTATCCCGCATCCAAGAGGTCGCGGAGCCTGTCGCAATCAGCATGATGTCGCCCCTGCTCATTGCCCATCCATTCCAGAATCCTTCGAGAGCGGCTACGAAATTGGAGTTTATCCTGTCCATCCACGGCATTTCGTCTATGAATATAACCTTTTTTCTATCTTTCGGCAAAGATTCAAGATATTCCTCTAATGCGTCAAACGCCTCAAACCATGTGGATAATTTGTATTTAGTACCACCAGAAAATTTCGTCAGAGCCTTTCCGAACCTGCGTAACTGCTCTTTTGTCGGTATTCTGCGATAACCGACATACCAGAAATCAAACGTCTGATTGAAATGCTGTTCTATCAGGAAAGTCTTGCCAATACGTCTCCGGCCATATACTATGACAAGCTCTGAACGGTCAGACTTAAGACATCGGTCAATCTCTCTTCGTTCGGCTCCACGGCCTATCAGTTTCTCCATTCGCTTCATTATTGTTTTATGACGCAAATTTACTCTTAATATCTCTGCCAACCAAATTATAGCAATAGTTTGTTCACTTTATCTCCGATTTTTTATGATATAAAGGGAGGCTATTGGTTGATTTATGAAGCTTACGCATATGAAATATGAAGTATCGGTATGTTTTTCGGCTCAATTCCAAAAGAAAGCCTAATTTATCAATTATTGTAACTACGCAGCTATCAAAATATATTTAAACATCTGATTATCAAAAGATATAACTTTGATATTATACTGCATTTTAATAAGAATCGGAGATTTTTATTGAAATTACCCCTATGCAATAA
>VSNE01000452.1 GCA_009774155.1 Lachnospiraceae bacterium | reverse complement strand
TCCTGATGCCCTTCAGTTCCTGCTCCCTCTGGATCCGGTTCCTTGCTGCTGCGCCAAAATCCACACAGAGCCGGCAGCCCTCCTCGCATTCGATGTCCTGCTGAACGAACCCTTCTCCCCAGCCGTCCGTCATCTGCCCGTACCACTCCCGCTTCAGCTCTTCCGTCTCCTCCGGGGACAGCGCCTCCCGACATTCCACCTCCAGGACTCCCCACAGGCTGTAGTTCCAGATCTCCACTGCCGGGCGCATACTGAGGACTTTCTCCTTTAATGGCCCCTCATCCAGATATACCGCAAGCCCCGGCCTGCCCTCCTCCAAAAGATCCTCCTTCAGCGCCTTCCGGATGGTCCAGTCATACCCTCTCAGGGCATAGCCGTCCATGGTTGTGCAGTGATCCTCACTGTCATACAAACCGCCCACCAGGGGGCTGTACAGCCGCATCGTTACCGGCGCTTTCGTTTCCTTATTCTCCATTTCCACTCCTCCATTCCTCAAAATCTTCCAGGCTCATCTGCCCCTCCACCTGGAAGTCCTCCATCCACCAGGCAAACACATCCTCCGCCGTCCGCCATTTGGTCCTCCCGCCGTCCCTGTGGATCACCTCCAGCATGCGCCCGAAAGCCTTCGTATAGGCATGCCGGTAGGTGGGGAACAGGGCGAACTCCTTCCACCGGGTCTTCCCCGCCATGGGACAGCCGATGCAGCCCACACGATAGAAGCCCATCTCATACAGCGGGTTCATGGGGAGACGTTCACTACGGATGTACTCCCATACATCCCGATCCGTCCAGTCCACGATGGGGTTGCAGATCCGCTTGCCCTTTAAGGCGCAGCTCTCGAACAGACGCCTGTTTTCATCGTTGTCATTATTCAAAATGATCTTCTTTTCTGGATCAGCGGTAAAATTTTCATACACGCCCCGGCTGTTCCTGCGCTTCACGCTCTCCGCCCATCGCACCCCGGTGGTGATGAAACGGTCCCGGCAGGTGGCCTCCTTCAGTACCTGACAGCAGTACCGCTGCAGTCTGGTAGGCGGGAATTTCTTCAAAGGGATCAGGGTCCACATGGTGACCCGTCCTCCCTTATACACAGGATAGTTTATTTTGCAGGGCACTCCCTGCTCCTCCAGTCTCCGGAAGGTTTCCCGCACATAGTAGATGGTCTGGGGCGCATCCGCCGTGGTCAGGTTGTGCTGCACCTCATAGGGGATGCCGGACCGCCTTACGATCTCCCGGCACACGCAGCTGTCCTTCCCTCCGCTGTCCGTGACCACCAGGGGGCTTCCATACAGGGCGAAGGACATCTGGGACGCCGTCCTCACCCGCTCGATCGCTTTCTGCTCTAAATCCATCCAAAAGGGAGTCAGATATCTTTTCCCTGGCCAGGAACCCCGCCTCCTTTCTTTCTGGTCTTGCTTGTGCGCACAAAAAAAGCGCTGGTCCGTCAGCGCCGCAGTCCTTTCCTTATTTTTCTTTTCTGTTCCTGCGTTTCTTACATCCTTATCTCAAATCCGCCCACCTCCCTTCCGAACTCCTCCTCCGTCATCAGAGACAGGTTCTCTCCCCGTTCCGTATCCCAGAACCCTGCATGGAACCGGATATTCCCCGCATTCAGGGTACGGCTGGCAAACAGGTCTCCCCAGCCATGGGCGGCGATCTCTTTCCATTCCTCCCTGAGTCCTGCCAGCTCCCGTTCGGTCAGCTCTCCTCTGGTACTGACCAGGGCAACTCCCCACAGCTGTCCCTGATGTTCCTCCACATCCGGGACGATGGATGAGATCTTCCCCGACAGAAGTTGGTTATAGAGGGTCTCTGCCAGACCGCCTGCCCCGTACTCCCGCATGCTCTTTGCGATCTCCATTCGGATCACGGTCTGGAATGCCGGCACCTTCTCCCCATGGAGGAGCGCAGGGAAAAAAGGATACCCTGCAAAGGTGGTCAGGGTCAGGGGGCTGTACAGCTTCAGTTCCTGCCCTTCCCCGTGGTCTAGGCAGATCGGCTTCTCCCGGTTGACCACCACGCCATAGAATGTTTCCGCCGCCCCGGTCTCCCGGATCTTCTCCTGCCCATATCTGCGGTAATCGAAATGATCTTTCAGTCCTTCCGGAATGGAAAAGCCTTCCTGCTCCAGATAGTAGTGTGCATAGCTTTCCGGTACCAAAAATGGAAATGGCAGAAGCTCGTAGGTCTGATGGTTCTGGATAACGCGGAAGCACTCCTCCATGGTTCCGGGGAGCTCCGCCTCCAGTGCTGCAAATGTCAGCTTCCAGTCAATCCCGGAACACGTCTCCATTTCTTCGATCACCTTTGCCGCCTGGTTCAGCTCCTCCAGAGTGCTGCAGGGCGGTAGATGTTCCAGCAGGCCATCAATGGATGTGAAGATCTCCACTCTTTCCGGGATCTCTTCCGTGATCCCTGCCTGCCGTTTTTTCTCTGCCAGTTCCTGCTTATAGACCGTCAAATTTCCATCTGCCCAATTTCCCCTTTCCCGTCAAATAAATATATCTTGTGGATAAGTGAA
>VSNE01000451.1 GCA_009774155.1 Lachnospiraceae bacterium | reverse complement strand
ACACAGATACCACACACCCTTATTCCTTGATGAAGCTGACCCTTGATTGTGCAAAAGTGCAAAGAATGCAAGGGGGATAATGAGAAAAATCGGATTTTCGTAATCGGCAAGATACCTTCTGACTACCTCAAAAGGCTCTCTCCCGACGGTCGGATATAATCACTAAATTGCTACAGTCATTGCAGTGGATGTGTTGACTTAAACGAATACTGTCATTACACTGACTATCGTCATTATGACGATGAGAAAAAAAGGAGTGCAAGGATATGTTTCGGGATTCCTTTTTCTCCGAAAAGCCACCGCCGAAACCGCAGTCACTGCCGTGACCGCTCTTTGTTTTTCTCATTGCCATAGGAGGTCGTTTTAGGGTGGAGCGAGTTTATGCTTAGGTATTACCTGTAATCCCAAAACGCTCCACAACCTCATCACCCAGTAATGCCCTCTAACATCAATGATGAAATGACTGAATGACAAAGTGACCAATCATCCGGATGATTAAATGATTCGATGAATTGATGACTGAATGATTAATCATTTAAATGACAAAATGACTGAGTGACTAATCATCTAATCATTCAGTCATTCCGTAAATCAATATCAAAGCCAATGCGAAATACAACCACAACACCGTCATGGAAATTACACCGACAGGAAATTCCTTAGCTCATTAGGGAATTTTCCAAGCCGCATTGACAAGTCAACGCTGAAAATATCCCGAATGAGCCAAAGGTCAACCTTTGGAATCCGAGGATTATTGAATACCTTTTGGAAAACAAATTGTACTCAACTAAGATTAACCCTTCTGATTAATAAATCCTTCGCATCCATCTTTCCTTATCTTTCATTCCCCATTGGACATGCCACGCTCTGCCATTAGTCTTATCCAGCAGAAGGAATTGATACATATTCTGTGTTGGATAAAGTTCAAACAAACTGCCACTGCTCCATGAGAGGTCTTCATTGTTAATAGAAACAGACCCTTCCTTATCGGTGTCCAAAGACCATTGAACTTGCTCTATTCTCCCAGTTCGTGTATCCAATTTAAGAAAGTTATATATGTTCTCTGTTGGATAGAATTTATATCGGTCATTTGCTTCACTCTTGAGAATTCTCATATCTATATCCTCAAGTATTGTTGCTATATATGAAGATATAGAGTCATTCTTGTTACTTGTCGAAGTCTCACCCTGTGCCGAAGAGCTTAATGCACAGAGCAGCGCAAATGTTAAGAGTATAAATTTCCTCATAATAAAGATTGTTGTTATATGTCATCTTCAATTTTGGCATTTCTGTGATAACCATGACGGATAAATGGATCTACAAAAATAAGTTCTTTGTACCATACTCCCTCGGGATTCTTCTTATTCTGCATGCGAAAGAAACCTCTAACAGGAATGTCATTGTCATTGATTATCTTCTTGAACCATTTTGAATCCATAACAATGACTTCCTGACCACATTGATTGATAACCTTCTTCTTTTCTACATATTCAAGTGGCGTTCCAGCAACCGCAGTAAATGTGCCTTGAGGAATAATTAGAGGCTCGACTTTTATATATTTCTTAACGGCTAAATATACGGCAATAAAGCGAAGTCGAATTCCAATTTCATCAATGCGATGTTGAATAGTACCAGCCAACAAGTTATCATCATATAAAATTGAGTCAGTCATTAATAATTTGGGCTGTCCATCAACAAATTCATATCCGGCAGAGAAATGGAACATACTATGTCCGTTTTGTTCATTAAAGAACCAAATATTCAATTGATTGTCGCCAAAACCATAAACTAAGGTTTCATTGTTACGAAGTATAAGAATACCACACTCATCCGTTTCGCTAAACTCTTTGAATAAATCCGGCATGATTTTTTCAAAAGCTGGTGCGCTTTTCTCCATAACTCTTTCGAAGGAAGGCATTACAAGTTCAGGCAATCCCCATTTGGGTTTCATCGCTCGTATTTCCTTTAAATGTTTCAACTCTTCATTGAGAATTTCATAGTTCTCTCTATTTTGAGGAGCGGCGAACGTCAAACCCTCCTGAAATCCAGGTGTGTCAGGATTAAGCAACCAAGTGATAATAGGGCGTTTTTTGATTATCATAACGTGCTATGGGATTAGTAAATTTCTTCTTGGACCTTCTCAATCATATCAGAAATATCGTTCGACGATGATATTGCGATCATAACTTTTGAGATTGCCTCATAATCTTCTTTTGGATATGCAGACTTCTCATTAAAATCCTCATCACAAAAGAATACATATTCTCCGAATAAATCAAGAGTTCCTGCCCCATTGAGGCTTTTGAATTTGTGATATACTTTCCACCCGTTAAAATCACCAATCTTCAACAAAGCCTCTGCTTCCAAATAGGATTGTCTGCTTTTTATTTTGGAGAATTGGTTTTGGATTCGGTCTTTTGTCTTATCCAAAAGTCGTTGATTGTTATCTCGTTCTTCTTTTGCCCTGCGGTATTCCCCCTTACTATATGCTGATGAATATCCACTCGGAGACCAAATCTCCATAGAACTTTCAGCACTTTCGATTTTATCTGCATACTCCTGTGCTGATTGAAAAAGCTTCAACATATCCAATGTGAGTTCAATTGCCTCCCTATCCGTTGATAGCGCAACAAAAGAACTATCAACTTTTGTTTGCAGTGGTTCATAACTATCAAAATGATATAAAACACCTTTAAGATAATTAGCTGCCATTTCTTGTGCCTTTTCTTCTTTGGATTGTCCACAAGAACATAATCCTATAAGGGCAACAAGAGTAATAATCAAGGATTTCGTTTTCATATCGCAGGGGTTCGATTGGTTGATGTTGTTCTACTTGCAACTCCTTAAGCAGACTAATTAAAACACAAAGCGTGGAACTGCAATGCCACGTCTTAGAATGGAGGCCCTGAGAAAGCCTGTGAGCAGATGTAACAATAGCAGCCCACGCCATAGCGTGAGAACCACTATGCTACTCTTGCTCTGTCGAAGTTTCTCAGGTTTCCACTCTCAAGAGATAAGCATAACGCTTCTTATTTTTCAAAATGTCGTGATGGGATTACTCCCAATCAATTGCAAAGTTACGACTTTTTGTGTTGCGAGTCAATAGGCTGGGCAAAAATAAGTTTGGTTTGGTTCTATATATAGATATATAAACCGAACCAAACCTATAAATATATGCGATGCAAAAGAGAAATGCCCACCTAAATTTTTCTTTTCACCAGCCCATATCCCTACACCAACCTTACCACCGAAAGAAGAAAATCAAGGCAAATAAATAAAGTTAACGACAGCAAATTATCTATAATTCGTTTCTATGCGTTTTCGGACAGCTCTCTATTTAGTACGAATTTAGTACATCTTCATACAATTATATCATTGATAATCAGCATTAATATACCTTAAACTAAAATTGAGGTTAGTTTTCGGTGACACCGAAAACGGTCGCGTCAACGCTCTGACCTCGCACCCCACCATTGCACCCGGTGCAACGGTACACCAGTGTACCAACCGTGATTTACCCCCTCCAATTATCCACCCTTCAATCCCATACGCCCTATGAAGCCCAAGACAACCACCAAGTCAAATCTGAAGAACGGCAACCGCAACGGTCGCCCGGCTCTTCCCGAAAATGAAAAGCAGTCAATAATCAGACCCACCAAATTCAACAAGGAACAGGATGCCGTGCTGATGGAGAACTTTCATCGCAGCGGACTCTCCTGCGTGAGCGAATATATCCGTGCCGTGTCGCTCAATCCGAAGATTGTTCCACGGCTGACTGAGGAAGAACTGCGGATAGCCCGTGCTCTATCCGGCTTCAGCAACAACTTCAACCAGTTCGTAAGGCTCTGCCATATCCACGGACTCGAAGCGATGGCAGCAGAGGCTGAGTTTTACCTCGGCAAGTTCCGATGCCTCTTTGGAAAATTCAATAACGATTAAGCCCTTAATTTTTATGATTGCATACATCATTAACGGCAAGAGTTTCGGCAACTGCGTTAACTATGTGACGCGCCGGACACTTGAAGAGAAACTGAGCGCGGAAGCCGCTCAGAAGTATAAGACCGATGAGCGAAAGTATGAGGCCAACAAGGGGGAGGACATTCTCGATCATCTGTCAAAGGATTGGAAACTTATCGGGATGTCTGACGATGTCAGAGTCTATGAAGGCCGCAAGGCGATGGCTGACGACATCGCCCGACCAACAAGAACAAGGAAACCTATCGAGAGTCCGGTGGGTCATATCTCGCTCGACTTTCACCCTGATGATGCCCCGACTATGACCGATGAGCGAATGGCCGATATAGCCATTGAATACATGAAGCAGATGGGATTGGTCAACACGCCTTTCATCGTCGTCCGTCACTACGATAAGGCGCATCCGCATTGCCACCTTGTGTTCAGCCGCGTCAACAACAACGGAAAGATTCTCTCGCAGACCACCAATTTCAAACGTAACGAGAGAGTATGTAAGGCTCTTAATAAGAAGTACGGGCTGCACATGGCAACCGATAAGCGGAACACGAATGTAGAGAAACTCCGAGGCAGAGAGAAGATGCGTTATGAAGTGTTCAATCTCTGTAATGCCGCATTTGCTAACGCTTACGTTACAAACTGGAATGAATATGTTGCAGAGTTAAAGCGCAAGGGTATTTCTGTTGAGCATCGCTATTCTCCTTCTGATCCATCAAAGATAACAGGTACATTCTATATCAAAGATGGCAAACGTTTCCCATCTTCAAAAATAGATAAGAGATATACCTACGACAGTCTTGTAAGGGCATTCAAAAACTCCGAACAGATACGTGCCAATATCCGAGGCGAGGCTACCTCAAAATGCAACTACTCCAATCATGCCGACAGATTGCAACAAATAACAGTACAATCGCCACAACAATCTTCACCGCAGGAAGAACAAGGCTTTTCAAGCGGCGGAGGCATAACATGGCCCGAATATCGAGCCGCGCACATGGATTTACCCGTACAGGAAGCCCTGCGCCGATTCAGAGCCATCAAACGAGGTCAGAATCCAAACACTATGACAGGCGGAATGCACATGTAATTTTTTTGCAATTAGTTTTAGCATCCAGTTTCTAACCTTATGCCAGAAACTGGATGCTTTGTTATAAACACAGCTTTATCTTATTCTGTAGTTTAGTACAGTGTCTCTTGGAGAACCATCATAATCCTGCAATAAATCATATCTCGGAGTTTGATGCCCATTTGGATATGTCGCTTCATGTCCTCTCGTTGTGACAATAACTCTCTTTTCAAGTCCACATGAATTAAGCATACATAGGAGTATGGCGCTTATACACAAACTTATGAATATGTATTTGGATTTTTTCATGATGCGCGATTATTTACCTGTACCGAACCGCGAGGTGTCGATGCCGGATTCGTTCTTTGGTTTGAAGCCGTTGAAGCGCCATATGAATGTAAGTTTGAGATTGCGGGTCATATCACGAACTTTCATTCGGTAATCCTGTCCTGCATGTCTGATTGTCATTGTCGGCGACCAGCGGTTGAATATATCGTTGGCTTGCAGGTCAATTTCGCAGCAACGCTTCTTGCCGAATTGCCATTTCACACCAGCGTCAACTTTCCACAGTGCGGACAGGTCGGCAAGTCCCTGAATTGACGGAGAGATATAAGTGAAGTCCACTGATAGAGACAAGGGGCTATTCTGGCTGAACTTGAATGAGTTGTTCAGCGCACCATAGAATATCCACTTCTTGTTGTCAAAACTGATGTCATGGAAATGGTCAGCCTTTTCTCTCTGGTTGAATACGTTGGCCGTGGCAGTCGCATTCCAGATGTAGCCTACATTGAACGGCACGTTGAGGTTAAGGCCAACCGTGCGCTTGTAGTTCGTGTTGATAGTTTGGTAGATTAGACTTAACTCGTCCGGCGACTGGTAAGGAAGTTGCACTGTGGCTTTGTCGGCATACTGAACATAAAGAGTGGCAACATATTTCTGCTTGAAGATGTAGCTGAACTGTCCGGCATAGTTGAGATAGGGCTGCAATGACGGATTTCCTAAGACTTTTGCATACGGGTTGATGTGAGATGTGCCGTTGCGCAGTTCCCAATATGAGGGATAAACGCGTATGGTAGAGAGGTTCAGTTGGAAAATGCTTTTCGGCGTCTTGTAATAGGTGGCGCCGAGTTGTGGAATGAAATTCCAGTTGTGCTGATAGTTGTTGTGATAATACTCGCCCTTTGCCGACACGATGAACGACAATCCCCAATCGAAAGAGCGCTGAACCCCTATGTAGGCATCGGCCAAATCCTCTGATGTCGTGCCTGAGAATCCCTCAGAATCACCAATCTTTTGTGAACTACTGTCATCGGCTCTCTGATATTCAACGCCATAACTGAGTTGCCATTTGCCAAGCTGATGCTGTTGGTCAAGATATATGTGCCAGCGGTTGATGTCTTGCTTATTCAATTCTCCAAGCAGGTAAGCACTTTTTTGAAAAAGCGATTGGTTACGTTTCTCTCCATAATATGTATAGTCACCTCCTACCGTCAGACCGAAAGGTGCTGAATAACGCATTGCTATATTATGATAGTTTATAGGTTCGTCATAGATGTAGTTGTTGGTGAAACTGCCAAGTGTGCCGTCTGAAAGACTCCGACCTTTAGCCGACGAAGTAATCTGCCCGTTGTAAGTTAGTCGCAATCCCTTATATGTAGCCGCAGCATAGATGGTGTTGCTCCAACTCTCAGAGATCCGACGCATGTTATCTTCAATCATTGACCGCTGACCCTCAATCAGATGATTGGAGTATGTCACCTCGTGATTCCAGCTTTTAGAACGAGATAGCCCATAATTGAGGTCAAAAGTCCAGTCATTGACAGCGTATGTGGCGGCAAGACCTCCGCCGTAAGAGCCATAATGCCCCTGATTATATCCGGCGCGGACTTGTCCTTGCAGGCCGTCAAGTGGCGTCGGCGTTTTAAGCACCACGTTTATCACAGCACCGTTGACATGATATTTTGCAGGGGCGGTGTACATTACCTCCACTGTTTTCAATCGGTCAATGGGTGTTGTATAAAGTAGTTGATATAGGTTCTGCATCGGCATGTTTGTCAGTTCGCCGTTGAGGATGATTGTTACATCAGAAGCCCCGGCAAGACCAATCATGCCGTTGTTGTCAACTACACCGGGGAGATAACCGAGGGCCTCCAGGATATTGGAAACGGGCTTGTCCTTTACGATGTTCGGCAGGTCAACGACCATAATGCCGTCCTTCCCCTTGATTTGTGGTTTTTCGCCTTTGACAACTACCTCATTAAGTTCCCGACCTTCAATACTGTCAGGCATTTCACTCTGTGCCATCATGGAATTGACAGCTATCATAGCAATAAATATAATATAATTTCTCTTCATAACCGTTATATTATTGTTATGGCACAACCACGAAGTGCTCGCGGCTCCAAGATTAAACTATCGCCGCAAAGTTACCACTAAACCTGCCACCAATCATTATGTCCAACCTTATTTAGTCTTAAGTCTTCCTTATTTAGTCTTAAATCTGCAATGTACTGATATGCATAACAGAAGATTATTAGTAAATTTGCGTATGAAAAAGTTTAGAATCAACTCCATAATATTCATATCTGTCATTGCGGTGATTTTTGGCTGCAATGTATTTTACCTTGTCCAACTGTATGAATCCATAAGAAAAAAACGTTGAACGGGAAGTAATGGCGGCCATGACGGATGCTGACATTGATGACCTCATGGTTCGTGCTGGCAGAGCGCAAGCTCTCGCTTCAAATTTTACCATGCAGGAAGACGCAGATTCTGTAAATTCCAAGGCTCCGAGAAAAGCAGAGGCGTCAACTTATAGGGATAAGAACGGACAACTTATCTCCGTACGAACAGAAGCCGATGGGACAGTCGTAGAAGAAAAAGCCTTGTTAGCGGAAGAGACCCCTTACTCCAATCAGATGATTGATGCGATGAGCAAACAATTCCATACTATCATGGATAAATATATTGGCTTTGATATGGTTGTTATGGATAGCGTACTCAATGAACATCTTTCCCGTAGATACATTTATCCGGAATTTGTGGCAGTGGAAGTTGTAAACGGAAACGACTCCGTACTTTTCAGCAATACAAAGATTCAGAGTCATTCGGGATATGACACGTTCAGGATTGTCATCAATCCTAACGAAGATGTCTATTATAAAGCATACATTACCCCTCTTACCCGCCATATCCTTTCTCAGATGATGGGTGTGATCGTCTCCATATTCCTTCTAATGCTCTCTTTTGCCGCTGCATTCTGGTATCTGTTCCGAACGGTGTCCCGATTGCGCACCATCGAGGAAATGAAGGATGATTTCGTCAGTAACATGACCCACGAGTTAAAAACACCAATCTCCATTGCCTACTCCGCCAACGATGCTCTGCTCAACTACGATACCTCCAACGACCCGGAGAAAAAAGGGGCTTATCTCACAATAGCCATGAAGCAACTCAAACGCCTTGGCGAACTTGTAGAGAATATACTCGCCATGAGTATGGAACGTCGGAAAACGATGACCTTAAAGCCGGAGAAAATTGATTTGCCAGCACTTGCCGATGAGATCGCGGAGGCACAGAGAATGAGAGGCGATAAGGAAATTGCAATAGAGGTGCGGTCAGAGGGTGATATCTCAGTAACGGCTGACAAATCGCATCTATCGAATGTGCTGAATAATCTGATTGACAATGCAATCAAATATTCGGGCGAATCCGTGGCAATCAACATAAAGTTAAACGCTGACAACATAGAGGTTGCAGACAATGGCATAGGCATACCGGCAAAGAGCTTGCCTTATATCTTTGATAAGTTCTACCGTGTGCCGCACGGGAATCGTCAAGATGTGCGCGGCTATGGAATCGGCCTCTATTATGTGAAACACATTCTTGAAAAGATGGGCTGGAGCATATCTGTTAAAAGTCAGGAGGGGCACGGTTCAGTATTCACAATTAAATTCGACAGACATGAAAGCTAAAATACTTTTCGTTGAGGACGAGCGCGACCTTTCGCTGATAGTATGCGACACTCTGCGTCAGCAGGGCTTCGATGTTGTTGCAGCATTCGACGGTATTGAAGGACTTGCCAAATACAAGACCGAGACTGCCGACTTGATTGTCGCTGATGTGATGATGCCACGGCTCGACGGATTTGCTATGGCAAAGGAGATACGACGCATCTCCACAAGTGTACCCATTATTTTCCTAACAGCCAAAAGCACGATTGACGATGTCGAGGAAGGTTTCGACATCGGAGCAAACGACTATCTCAAAAAGCCGTTTGAACTTCGTGAGCTACTTGTGAGAATAAAGGCTCTTCTTCGTAATAAGACCCACAACCATGCTGAGAGCATTGCATATTTAATTGGCAGTTATAAATTCGATGCAACAAACCAACTGTTGATTTTCAATGGAAAAGAATTTGTCATATCCAATATTGAGGCTCGAATATTGGAAAAGTTGGCTTCAAACATTGGCAAGACCGTTGATGCCTCCGAACTGATGATTGCCGTCTGGGGGCGTGATGAGATCAGCAACCGCAACTCTCTCCACGGCTATATACACAAACTCCGCCGTGCTTTCCGCCATGACACTAACATCAGCATCATCAACCAGCGAGGCTTCGGCTATATGTTAACCGTTAAAACTCAGTAATTATGAAACATAAGCACCTTTGGGCATTACTTATCGCGGTTATACCGTCAGAATGTTTCTCTCAGGCTGAATTAAATGATTCAGTTTCACTTGGACATATCAAGTTCGAGGGTATCAGTATGGACGGAGCGGTGAAGCCTGACAGCGTATCCGGAACAACACACACAGGGCCGTATCATTTTGAATATACTCCGGCGGTGCACCCTCTTTTCCCATATACTTTAGCTAAGCCTCTCGACCTGCATATCCCTATTTTCCCTTTCACTCCGGGAGTGTCAAGTCTGTTTCAATGGAAAAGCGGAGCGATTGTTGCCTCCGGAAGCACAAGGTCTTTCCCGGGGTTGATGCTGATAGACAGCGAAGAGTTCGGTATCTATCAGTCTGCCGGCAATTTTAGATTCCATACAGGTGGAATAGTCAACAAATACGGCTATTTCAACGGACTCCATACCCAATACGGCCTTAACGGGGGCATCTCGTATCAATTTACGCCGAGGTTGTCTGCAACTATCTTCGGTGAATATTATTTTGGGCAGCCTCCACGAATGGCAAACGGAATGCCAATGCCGCCGGCAATGATTGGCTACTATGGACGCTCCACATTTGGAGGATATTTCGACTTCCAGATCAATGAGCGATGGGGAGTCCAGACTGGAGCCCAGACAGTGCAACAGGTCGGTACTAACAGATATAAAGCCGAACCGATAGTGACCCCTTACTACCGTATCAACAAAAAGGTAGCTATCGGTCTCCCGGTAGGCCAAATCCTATATCATATCCTGAAAAAGTAAAGCATTCAAATAACCGCTATTTATCTTTTTGCATAGATAAAATGCGAATAATGCAGAATATGTTGGTTCAAAAAGCTGCGACAGGTTGTCGCAGTTTTGGGATTATACAGTGTCATCAGAAGTGAAACTTATATTTATCCCCTTATTGTTTATTTCTTGTTCCAGAAGTTTTATCCGAGCTTGGAGCTCCTCCGCAGAAGGTAATAGATTTGAATCGTCCACGGTGTTCACATTATCGTATGAGGCAACACCCATCGGTGTATGTACGCCCCTGAACGCCCAACGTACCTCAGTCTCATCCTTGTCACTGCATATCAGCAATCCGAT
>VSNE01000450.1 GCA_009774155.1 Lachnospiraceae bacterium | reverse complement strand
GCAAAAGGAGGATGAGGAACTCGAAAAAACTGCATAATTTTTCAACTTTTTTTGTCCAAAGTATTGACATAGGTCCAGCACGCCGGTGGCAGTCCATCTGCTGTATCCGCAGTTCCTGAACGACCGGGTGCCGCAGGAGAGGGAGGCGGGACTCAAGATGGGACGGCGGGTCCTGGCTGCCTGTGATGAGTTCTGGCTGTGTGGGGAGAAACTGTCTGCGGGGATGCGGGCAGAGAAAGCGGAGGCGGAAAAACTTGGGATCCCCATACAGAGAGTACCGTCCTCCAGCATCCTCCCTGCTTCAGATCAGGGAGAGCAGGAGAAATATGGAGAAGGGATTTCAGGGATGGAGGAGATAAAACTGTGTTAAGGAAGGGGAGAGAACGATGTATATTTATCCGGACCATTTGAAAGCAAAGGCGACTATGTGGCTGTGGCAGCTTAAGGACCTCGCCATCGTAGGCGTTGGCGTCCTTCTCTCTGTCTTGGCGCTGACCCAGACGGGGATTGTTATTCCGGCGATCCTGACGGCGGTCTATGCGTTTCTGACGATCCGCTTTGAGGATACCAGTATCCTGGATTTCCTCTGCTATGCCGGAGCGTTCTTCTTCCGGCAGCAATTTTTTGAATGGAGGTTTCACCAATGAGCAGAAAAGAGAAAAGGGAAAGGGAACAGAAGCTCTCCACCCGCCAGCTCATCAACACGAAGGCAGTCAGCGACTACAGCCTGGAGACTTATGACGGGGACGACCTGGTGTATTTCATGGTCCGGCCCACCAACCTGTCGGTGCTGTCGGATTCCAGCGTGGGAGCCAGGGTGTATGCCCTGATGAATGTGCTGAAAGGCGTGGCGGAGATCGAGATGCTTTGCTTAAACAGCAGGGAAAACTTTGAGGAAAATAAAAGTTTCTTACGGAAACGGGCGGAGGAGGAAAGGAACCCGGTGGTCCGCAGGCTCCTGGAGCGTGACCAGAATTTCCTGGACCGGATCCAGGTGCAGATGGCCACGGCCAGGGAATTCCTGATCATCATCCGGCTCCACAACGAGAAGGGGACGGAGATGTTCTCCTACCTGGACCGTATCGAAAAGTCCTTAAAGGAGCAGGGCTTTTCCGCCAGCCGGGCGGGGAGTGAGGATATCAAGCGGATCATGGCTGTGTATTACGAGCAGAACGTGACCAGCGAAAAGTTTGAGGACTTTGACGGGGAGCGGTGGATCATTCCGGACGATTAAGGAAAATGCTTGCTATCCGCAGGAGGTGTGGTATACTTTGGAAAAATGGCAGAAGGAGGAAAAGGCATGCAATACCAGGAGCTTTTGCAGAAACGGGATGCATACCAAAAGGGCAGAGATTCCATCCCGGAATCAGTGCTTGCCAGATTTGAACGGGAGTTTGAGATCCAGTATATCCATGAATCCAATGCCCTGGAGGGAAATTCCCTGACACTGGAGGAGACCAGGGCGGTACTCAGGGCTGCGGAAGAAGGAAAAGATATTGCTTTTTGTGTAGAGCTGTTAGAATCCATGCGGAGGAAAAAGGAAGAGAAGTAGAAGAAAAATAAGAAACGGAAGCGTCAGATGTGAAAGAGCATCTGGCGTTTTTTCATGCGGAAAATCAGGAGGAAGAACATTGAGGAAGACAAATACAGACCAGCCCGGCCATCCGGGGGATGCGCGTGTGCAGGAATTCCTGGACATGATCGCGCCCTCGGTGGTCAAGTTCAACACGGACCACTTCATCTGCGGCAACACCTTCCGGTGTGTCTGGGCGCTGCGGGAATACCCCACCTCGACAGAGGAACAGGCCATCTTAAAAAGGCTGGGGGAGAAGGACGGGGTGACGCTACGGATTTATACCCGCCATGTGAACGCGGCAGAGGAGCGGAAGATCATCAGCAATGCCGCCAGCAAGAACCGGATGGAGAGAGCCAACACCAATGACCTGCAGCAGACGGTGATGGCGGAGAGCAACCTGCAGGATGTGGCCACCATCGTGGCCCAGACCCACAGGAACCGGGAGCCGCTGCTGCACACGGCAGTGTACATCGAACTGTCGGCCAGTGATTATGACCGTTTGAAGCTGCTGCAGACGGAGGTACTGACTGAGCTGATCCGCTCCAAGCTGAATGTGGACCGCCTGATGCTGCGGCAGCAACAGGGCTTCCAGTCCGTGATGCCCAGTGGGAGAAATGTGTTCCGGGATCAGTTCGAGCGGGTGCTGCCCGCCAGCAGCGTGGCGAACCTCTATCCCTTCAACTACAGCGGAAAGACGGATCCCCACGGATTCTATGTGGGCCGGGACAAGTTCGGCAGCAATGTCCTGGTGGACTTCAACCAGAGGGCGGAGGATAAGACCAACGGCTCCATCCTGATCCTGGGCAACTCTGGCCAGGGCAAGTCCTATCTGCTGAAGCTGATCCTGTGCAACCTGCGGGAATCCGGCATGAACGTTATCTGCCTGGACCCGGAGATGGAGTATGAGGATCTGACCAACAACCTCCAGGGATGTTTTATCGACCTGATGGGCGGGCGCTATATCATCAATCCCCTGGAGCCGAAGGTGTGGGACGAGGGGGACGGCCCGGAGGACCCGGATGCGCCGGAGACCTTCCGGATCAGCAGCCGCCTGAGCCAGCACATCAGCTTCTTAAAAGATTTTTTCCGCAGCTATAAGGATTTCACGGACCGGGAGATCGATGTGATCGAGATCATGCTCCAGAAGCTCTACCAGAGCAGGGGACTCAGTGACCAGACAGACTTCCAGATGCTGGAGCCGGAGGATTACCCGACCCTTTCGGAGATGTACGATTTCATCGAGGCGGAATACAAGGGCTTTGATGAAAAGAAACGGCAGCTCTATACGGCGGACCTTCTGCAGAATATCCTCCTGGGGCTGCATTCCATGTGTAAGGGGGCGGAGTCCAAGTTCTTCAACGGGCATACCAACATCACGGATTCCACCTTTGTCACCTTCGGAGTGAAGGGACTTTTACAGGCCAGCAAGAGCCTGAAGAACGCTCTGCTGTTCAACGTGCTCTCCTACATGAGCAACGAGCTTCTGACCACCGGGGATACGGCGGCCAGCCTGGATGAGTTTTATTTATTTCTTTCCAACCTGACGGCAGTGGAGTATGTGCGGAACTTTATGAAACGGGTGCGGAAAAAGAATTCGGCGGTGATCATTGCCAGCCAGAACCTGGAGGATTTCAATATCGAGGGGATCCGGGAGTACACCAAGCCCCTGTTCTCCATCCCCACGCACCAGTTCCTGTTCAATGCGGGGGCCATCGATGAGAAGTTCTATATCGACACGCTGCAGCTGGAACCCAGCGAGTTCTCCCTGATCCGTTATCCCCAGCGCGGGGTGTGCCTCTATAAATGCGGCAACGAGCGGTACAACCTGATGGTCACGGCTCCGGATTACAAGGCCAGGCTGTTCGGAAAGGCAGGCGGGCGCTGATGGAGTCTGGGAGAGACGGACGGCAGCGCTGTCTGGAAAGATTTTTCCGGATGTGGAGGAATAAAAAACTCACTTACAGACGGATATCCTGACGGGAGAGGAGGTGGACAGGCGTGGATTTAAAGGACCAGAAGTTCGGCATTGAGATCGAGCTGACCGGGATCAGCCGCAGCCAGGCGGCGGAGGTGGCGGCTCAGCACTTTGGGACATCCTCCTACTATGTGGGGACGTATTATGACACCTATGCGGCAAAAGACAGCCAGCGGCGGGAATGGAAGTTCATGAGTGATGCCAGTATCAAAGCCCAGAAAAAAGAAGGAAAAAGCAGGGTCGGGGCTTCCCCGGAGTACCGGACGGAGATGGTGAGTCCGATCTGTAAGTACGATGATATCGTGACCATCCAGGAGCTGATCCGGAAACTGCGGGAAGCGGGAGCCTTTGCCAACCAGAGCTGCGGGATCCATGTGCATATCGATGCCTCCCCCTTTGATGCCCGGACGCTCCGGAACATCACCAACATCATGGCGGCGAAGGAGGATCTGATCTACAAGGCACTACAGATCTCTGTAGCCAGGAAGGACCGCTGGTGCCAGCCGGTGGAGCAGCGCTTCCTGGATGATCTGAACAGTCGGAAACCAAAGAACATGGAGGAAGTAGAGCGCATCTGGTATGGCGGGAGAAGCCGCAGGGATACCCACTATGATGACAGCCGGTACCACTGCCTGAACCTGCACAGCGTGTTCCAGAAAGGGACGGTGGAGTTTAGGTTGTTCAACGGCACCGTCCACGCGGGGAAGATCAAGGCATATATCCAGCTGTGTCTGGCCATTGGGGCGCAGGCCCTGAACCAGAGCTGCGCCAGCCGCAGGAAGACGGTGACGGAAAATGAGAAGTATACCTTCCGCACCTGGCTCCTGCGTCTGGGCCTGATCGGAGACGAGTTCAAGACAGCCAGGGGACATCTGCTGGAGCATCTGGACGGCTGTATTGCCTGGCGGGATCCCGCCCAGGCCCTGGCACAGAAGGAACGGATGCGGCAGAAAAAGGAGAAGGAGATGGCGGAGGCGGCAGAACGGCAGGCTGCTGTGGAAGGGCAGACAGAAGAACGGCATACAGAGGAACAGGAAGCCGGGGAGGAGTCCCCGGCTTTTACCATGTCCTTATAGGAATCAGGAAACCAGGAGGAAGGAAAATGAAGAAGGAAAAGGAACGGTTATATATCGCATATGGGAGCAATCTGAATCTCCCCCAGATGGAACACCGGTGTCCCGGCGCATCGGTGGTGGGGACCAGTGAGGTGAAGGGATACGAGCTGCTGTTCCGGGGAGTGGCGACCATAGAGCCGCGGGAGGACGCGAGCGTGCCTGTGCTTTTATGGAAGATCTCTCCCCAGAATGAGAGAGCGCTGGACCGCTATGAAGGGTGGCCCCATCTCTACCGGAAGGAGAACCTGGAGGTGGAACTGGAAGGGAAAAAGGTGTCTGCCATGGTCTATGTGATGAATGACGGGAGGCAGGCAGCTATGCCGTCCGGTTATTATTATGATGTGATCGCAGAGGGATACCGGACAGCCGGGATGGATGAGGATGTGCTGAAGGCGGCGCTGGAGAGGACGAAAGAAGTGATGGAGCAGGAACAGAGTTCCCGGATGGGGGAATCCTTCTGGCAGCATAATTTGTTTGATGGGATGCAGATGTAGAAGGAATGCATGTGCAGAGAAAAAAGCATATGAAGGGACACAGAGGGAACGTGCAGAAAATCATGGATGGTGGAAGGATCAGGATTTGTGTTCAAAGATGCAGATGACGGAAAAACGGCAGGAATCCCGAATAATTGAATAGGGGAATGTCTTTCTTTGCTGCATAGAAAAAGCTGTGCTTCTCGGCACAGCTAACGGGATTCCGCAATCGTTATGGTCTTGATATAGGCGGCCAGAAGCTCCTCCAGACAGGGCAGGTACTGAGGGTCGATACCTGAGAGCATCTGGAGGATGCCGGATGTGTCGGGCACAGTTTCCCTGCCGAACAGGAGATAGTCAGCGGATACTCCGAGGGCTTTGCAGAGCCTCGCCAGCACCGGAACGGAAAAGTTCTTGGTGCCGTGTTCCACTTCCGCCAGGAAGGAATTGGATACGTCTGCGGCCTCCGCCAGCTTCTCACGGCTATATCTTAATTTTTTGCGGCATTCCAGGATGCGGCTGCCGATCACCTTTGGGTCTGTTCCTTCCATGGGTTCACCTCTGTTTTTCGCTATAGAGGTAGTTTAACCAACAATGTAGCAAATAAACAGTATCTTAATAGGTTGAAAAAAGACCGATATAGAGTATAATTCAGAAAGGAGATGATGGAGATGGCCGCATCCGCAGCCATTACCCTGGCAGTAAAGGCAGCCGCCGTGGCAGTCACGGACAAGCGGGCCAGGACAGCGATCGCCTCCGTGATCGTTGCGGTGTTCATGCCGTTCATCCTGATGACATTTATAATCCTGAGTGCGCTGGACGGCACCAGTACCCACAACTTTTCTGCTGTGGATCTGTCCTTCCATGGCGGGACGCTGTCGGGAAAGGTGCCGGAGGAGTACCGGGAATACATTGAAGATATCCGAAAGAGCTTCCAGAACCTGGACAGCCTGATCGCCGGCGTGGACAACCTGGAGGGCGGGGAGATCGATGCCAGCCGGGTCAAAGCCTGGTTCTATGCCCTGTACTTTGGCGAGGAGCAGCCCTCCCGCCGTGCGCAGAAGGACTTCCTGGAATGTTTCCTGCGCTACGAGGAGCGGACCAGGGAGGTGGAGAAAGAGGACGGGAGCATCACGGAAGAAACCTATACGGTGGCCATTTTCCTCACGGACCAGGAGGAGAGCTGCCGGAATCTGGAGGGCCTGCTGGGGAGGAGCCTGGCCATGGAAACAAGGGCCAATGCCCAGAGGATCTATACCACGGCAGTCTATGGCAGGGCAGTTTCCGGTAACTTTGCGGCGGGAGAGGCCATGGGGGACGGAAGCTACGGGGCGCTGTTCGCGGAGGCTTCCCGCTATATCGGCTTTCCCTATGTGTGGGGCGGCTCTTCCCCGGCTACGTCCTTTGACTGCAGCGGGTATATCTGCTGGATCTATACGCAGTCCGGTGTCTACAACCTGCCCAGGACATCAGCGGACGGGATCTACCACCAGTGTGCCATCGTACCCCGTGAGGAGGCAAGGCCCGGAGACCTGGTCTTTTTTACCGGGACCTACGCATCGGCCGGCGCGGTGAGTCATGTGGGGATGTATGTGGGGGATGGAAAAATGCTTCATGCGGGGGACCCAATTGGTTTTGGTGACCTGAATTCCAACTACTGGCGCAGCCATTACTACGCCACGGGCCGTCTGCCGGGGATCCCGTAAAGGAGAGGAAGAAGCTGAAATCTACAGAGAAGAAAAGGGAGCTTTGTGGGTTTTGGGTATCGACTTTTCGGAAATGTTCCGGTATGGTGTGTTGCTGAAAGAAAACAGCAGCCAGTTGATAAAACGGCAGAACAGGAGGAAGCGATGGCATTACAGAAACCAATGCCCGGCACAGCCAGGAGAAGGAGAGCCGACTGGGTACGGGGAAGAGGCCCGGACAGTATGCGGGGCGAACTGAAGCGGGGGATCTCCCTGCGGAGAAAGCAGCTGAACAAAAAGGTGCGCCATGGGACAAAGGAGGCACTGCAGCACGCGGAATATAAGAGAGTGGTGAAAACCCTTTACGAAGTGGATTTTACCTGAAGGAAGGAGGGATGTGTGATCAATCCAGTAGATATGCTGTTTTTATACAAGCCGGATTTTAAGTTCCAGAAGGCGGAGATTGAAAAAAAGGTGTGCCTGCCAGCCGGTGAGTTTGAAGAGTTTCTGAGAAATCCCCTGGAGGGGCTGCCCTGTATTGAGGAAAATATCGATCTGATGCAGGAGGACCGAGACGGGATCTATCATTGTCTTCTTGTGACGGGAGAGGGAAGGCGTGACGGTGTCCTGGTAGAATCTGAGGGATATGGTTATGCCCGCTATGCCTCCTATGTGCCGGATGCCGCCGCCCTGGAATACGAGTCCCTGTCAGAGTTCGGGGCAGGGCTGTCCTGGCTGGCGGACCGGATGATCCGGGAGGGCACTTATGGAACGAGAGCAGGGAACTGGATCTTTTATCTGGACCAG
>VSNE01000045.1:9649-12256 GCA_009774155.1 Lachnospiraceae bacterium | reverse complement strand
ATATAAAAATACGCCAGCTAAAGTAAGGAAGTGGAAAGATGATTCAGGACATTGCACCAAAGGTATATGACAATCATTATGTGGAACAGACTCCGGAAGCGGCAGATTGGCTGCTGATATACAGGAGGGGAGACATACTCTGCAGATTCGCAGACGGTATGATTTATTTTCCGAGAGTATCCGAGGCTTTGAGGGAGGAACAGGATACGGTTTATCTGTTTACCATCAGCGGAGAACGGTTTTTCCTGCTGAAAAATGGAATGGAGGAAGCTTTGCCCGGCTATGGCTGGGAAAAGCCTGCGGTTTTCCGGGAGGCAGGGCCTAAGTACAGAGGCTTCGCGGGCATTACCGGCCGGCAGCTGGACGATTGGTATCATGCCAATCAGTTTTGCGGATGCTGCGGAGGGCCTATGGTTCCGGATCACAGGGAGCGTATGGTACGCTGCGGACAATGCGGGAATATGGTTTATCCCAAAATCTGTCCCGGGGTTATTGTGGCGGTGACAGACGGAAACCGGCTTTTGCTGACAAAATATGCCCACCGTCCCGGCGCTGTGAATTATGCGCTTGTGGCAGGCTTTACGGAAATAGGGGAAACCTTGGAGGAAACCGTGCAGCGGGAGGTGATGGAAGAGGTTGGCCTGAGAGTAAAGAATATCCGCTATTACAAGAGCCAGCCATGGTCTTTTTCCTCTACCCTTCTCTGCGGATTTTTCTGTGAGGCGGACGGAAATACGGACATTACGCTGGATACGGAGGAGCTGGCTGTGGCGGAATGGTTCGAGCGGGAGAGCATTCCGATCGATGATGACGGCGTCAGCCTGACCAGAGAAATGATCGGCATGTTTAAGGCCGGGAAGGCGTGACAGGCGTTTCCCGCGCAAAAAGCTGAAGCTGCTTTTGAAGCCGGTCCTTTACCTGAGCAAGAAAGGAGTCCGGTCCGGTCACCTGAATGGCAGGGCCGAAGGAAAGGATTTCTATTAGCAGCTCTGTTTCCATTGAGCTATTATAATAGATGAGACATTCCCAGGTGTTCTCATCTATTTTTTTTGTTTTTTTCTTATAATTGGCAAAATGCAGCATAGCGCGCTCCAGCGCATTTCTCTGATTTTTAATCAGCAGGCGCACAGGCTCCTTATAATAGGTTTTCTGAATCAGGCTTACAAGGTCAAAATCCTCCTTATCGAACCGGGGGAGAGGCTTGGTC
Organism: Lachnospiraceae bacterium; assembly: GCA_009774155.1. Lineage (GTDB taxonomy): Bacteria > Bacillota > Clostridia > Lachnospirales > Lachnospiraceae > Hominiventricola. The sequence continues at coordinate 11,049 of VSNE01000045.1, read as the reverse complement.
CCGGTGATTCCCTTTAAATTGATGATCCGGATAAAAATAGAATGACGTTCATTTTCCGGAACGGCCAGCAGCCGGAACTGGTCATTTTTGGCAGAATATTCCAGACTCAGCGGCAGATAATGGCGGGTAATCCGGCGTCCCTTCCGGGACTGGTAGGATATCGTTACATACTGCCGCTTCGGGATAGCCGCAAGCAGCGTGCGGAAATGCTTTTGGTATTCCGGCGAGGTATAGCAGTCTCCGTCCGCATACTGGTCATAGCAGTGAAAGTCCTCAGGTTCCCAGAGCGCTTCTGCATCCCGGACATAATTTTCCAGAACCGAAAGCTGGCTGTCAGAGAAAAAAAGCCGGAAGCGTTTGTCTTTAAGAAGCGTTTTCAGCCAGGAGCGCTGCAGCCTGGTCAGAGGAAGCGTCATATGGTCGTTTGTGACAGCGCGGTAATGCAGGCGGTCGTCGGAAGAGAGAAGCTGCCATTCTCCGCTTATCAGCTTTGGGAGGATATACAGGCTGCTTTCTGCAAAGCCAAGCCTTGTGCATTCTTCCAGCATTGTTTTTTCTGAAACCGGAAGTCTTTCGGCTTCTCTTAAAATATTGTCCACAATCTGGTAATAGCAGTTGTAAAGCTCTGAGAACAGTTCCATAAAATCACTCCTGTATATGATACATCCTCGCCATCGTATGAACATCCCGGTAAAATTTGCGGCGAAGGCAGACGTTATTGGATTCAAAGGAGAGAATCCGCCCGATAAAGGTCTTGATCCAGGGCATCATCTCATTGCCGTCAAAAACAGATATTTCATAGACATAGGTATTTTTGCCTGTATGGGTAATTGTTCCGCCGCGGCCTTCCCGCTCTAAACGCTGCAGAATATAGTCTTCGCGGCCTTCCCGGACAGACAGGGTCAGACGAATCGTATCCATACTATGAACGGCGCCGAAGGATACGCCATAGCAGAGGGGCAGATTCTGACAAAGCTTTTCTCTGAAAAAAAGATAATCATCAAAAGGCTCCTGAAGCTTCACGCTTTGAATATGATCCAGCCGGAGAGAGGAGAAACGCCGGTTCCGAACCTGATAGCCGCACAGAAACCTTCGTCCGGTCCGGGTGCTGACAAAAATTTTCAGAGGAACTGTAGATACCGTTCTTTCGCGGGATGTCCTGGCGCTGCAAAGGCGGACGGTTATCAGGCGCTGCTGACGCATGGCTTTTAAAAGCAGAAACAACACCTCATCCTCCAATGTAAAACCATAGTATCCGTGCTTCACGAGAAACAGTCCGTTTCCGGTTTTCTGGTTGTCCAGAATGGTGCTTCCGATAAAACCAAAGGGCGCGGCAAGCTGGAAAAAGCGGACTGCATTCAGAAGCTGCGGAAGAATATCAGGGATAGCATCCTTAGCTG
>VSNE01000045.1:0-9639 GCA_009774155.1 Lachnospiraceae bacterium | reverse complement strand
CATGATGCGATAGAAAAGCCTTCGTCCTTCCTTTACGGAAGTGAGAACGCCCTCCTGCACATATTCATTGGCTTTCTTTCGTACAAGCTGGGATTCAAAAACCACATTGTAATCATCCAGAATCCGGTTGGTCAGTTCTTCTGCCGTATAGGCATTTCCGTTCCGGAACAGATCCAGAAAGAAAAAATGCAGCATAATATCGTTGGCCGTAAAGCTTTTGGACTTCCATACCCGATAGAGAGGATTAATATCCAGAAGGCTGCTGTCCAGCGCCAGGGAAACTGTCTTGCCGTGAGAACCGTAATCTGTCCGTATGTATTCCGACAGCCAGGATTCAATCCGGCGGCGTTCATTGTCATAGGTCCGGCCGCTTTTGACTGAAAAATCATCTCTTGCTTTAAAACCGTAGATTAGAAAATCGCGGACATAATTCCGGCTTTTGGAAAAGGATTTGATTAATTCCTGAAAGTCAGACATAATGTTTCCTTTCTGCTACAATATATTTTATGGTTAATATTCCTTACAGCCAGTAAGGAACTGCCCGTCTGATTATTTTATCATAAGAAGGAAGGTTTTTCTATTTTATTTCTGTCTTATCGTATTCTCGCACCTTTTTTTAAATGATTTGCCGAAAAGAAGATGGTAATATTTGCTTATCAGGATGCAGATACGAAAAAGAAGGGGTGAAAAAATTGTTTGTAATTGACAACGGCAGATTTCATACGAAGGTTCCGATAAAAATATGGCTGGAGAGTGAGGCGCAGATAGAAGAAAGCTGTCTGGCGCAGGCGGTTCATCTTGCAGAGCTTCCCTTTATACATAAATGGGTATCTTTGATGCCGGATACCCATACAGGAAAGGGGATGCCGATCGGCGGAGTGATTGCCGCAAAGGGAGTGATTATTCCGAACGCGGTCGGCGTGGATATCGGCTGCGGCATGATCTTTACTCCGATGAATATACGGCTGGATCAGATCCAGGGGATTATGACCGGAAACGGCTCTTTGATACAATTGCTGATTGGAGATATTCTGCGCAATGTGCCGGTAGGATTTAACCGCCATAAAAAGCGGCAGGAATCTGCGGTGCTGGACAGGGCGAAGGAACAGATGGAGCTGTATGAGGCGAATCCGGATCTGGTTCCGTTAATAGAGGACGGATATTTCCAGGTGGGAACATTGGGCGGAGGAAATCATTTTATTGAGCTTCAGGCAGATGAGGACGGATATCTCGGCATTATGATCCATTCCGGAAGCCGGCATCTGGGAAAGGCAGTCTGCGACTTCTTCCATAACGAGGCGCGCAGGCTGAATACAAAGTGGTATTCCCAGGTGCCGGATGACTATCGGCTGGCCTTTCTCCCGACGGATACGGAGGAAGGAAAGCAGTATCTCCGATGGATGAATCTGGCGCTGGACTATGCTTATGAGAACCGCCAGCGGATGATGGAGAGGGTAATGGAGCTTGTGGCAAAGCATATCGGAAAGTATGCAGGGCTTGATACAGAGTTTGGGGAAACGATCAACTGCCATCACAATTATGCGGCGATTGAGAATCATTACGGAGAAAATGTCTGGGTGCACAGAAAAGGCGCGACCAGGGCGCAGAAGGGCGAGACAGCCGTCATTCCGGGGGCTATGGGCTCCTTCAGCTATGTGGTAGAGGGTCTGGGAAATCCGGAAGCTTTCTGTTCCTCCTCCCATGGGGCAGGCAGGGCTTATTCCAGAAAAGGCGCCGTGGAGACCTTTTCTGTGGAACAGGTAATTCTGGATTTAAGGGAACGCCAGGTAGTGCTTGGAAAGCAGAAGAAAAATGACGTGGCAGAGGAATGCCGCTTTGCATATAAAGACATTGATGCGGTTATGGAGCAGCAAAAGGATCTGGTAAAGCCGATCCGGAAGCTTCGGACCGTGGGAGTGGTAAAGGGATAAAAAGAGGGTAAGAGGATGATAAACGAAATCCTGCTGCGGAGAAGAAATCATATTTATCTGGAAGAAAGGCTTTTAACCGGTTCCGGGGATCAGAGCCTCCGGGTTCTGACTATGATGAAAAATATAGAGAGCCTGGGTTATATTTTTTCCCGGGAACTGTATGAGAGGCTGTGCGCCACAGAGAAAGGGGCGCTGGATGCTTTTTATCTGGAACTGGTCCGGCTTCTGAAAAGCCGGGTTGGCGCGGATCATGAATGGAGGCCCATGTATCCGAATTTTCCGCAGGAGGTGATGGAAAGGAGCCAGGAAGAGCTGTATCTGAACGCGGTGGTTCACTACTGGAGCGGCGGAGCAGCTTATCCGCCCGTTCAGAAGCAGGAACGTCTGCCTGTGCCCGACGAAACGAAGGCAGTGGTTTTATCTTCAGGTACCAGGGAAGAGCTGCCGGAGATTTTCCGGAATCTGGCGGAGGCAAACGGTTCCTGGTCAGAACAGGATCGGCAGGATATCAGATGGTATTTTGCCAATGTGCCGGATGCGGCAGAATGGCTTCCGGACAGAATTCCGGAAAAGGAAAATGCAGCGTATATTGGAAAATGCTGTCTGGAGCTCTGTCCTCTGACCGGAGCCGGAATGCTGAAAAAATATTTTCGGACAGCGGCAGATGTACTGCGTCTTTCCGCCGCTTTATCCGGAGGGGATGTAAGTCTGGCAAAAAAGGTTCGTTTCCGCAGCTTCAGAAGACAGGAACGCCGGATTCTGATGGATTTGCTGTCAGAGGCTTCCGGACTTTTGGAGGAAATGCATGGGAGGCCGGAGGTGTGGAAGCGGTTCGGAGAACGGCTGCACCCGGGAGAGTTTCATGCAGAGCAGTATGTAAGAGTGCGGGCGGCTTTTGAAAAAATCCGGAATGACTGTCCGGTGGAGCCGTTTGCCGGCAGAGTGGAGCAGGCGCTTTTAAAGAAGGATGCTTTCCGGGCTGTTGAAATCTTAAAAGCGCGTCCGGGGGAGCGGGCGAGAAGGCGGGATATGCTGCTGCGGATGGAGCAGAGGGAGGTTCCGGGAGAAAAGCTCTCCTGGCAGGAAGCGCGGATCAGGAAAATGCAGACGCAGCAGATGATTCTGGAAGCATTTGAGGCTTCGGCGGCTCAGGTGGCGACCCCGGTGCTTCTCCAGGTACGGGAACACTTTATGCACCGGAACCATCAGGCATTTCGGTACTATTTTCCGAAGGGAAGGCTGGCGGCTGCCAGGATGGTGGCAAATGCAGAGCTTTTAGTGGAGGAGGATATCTGCCGGCAGGTGGCGGCCATCTGTGAACAGACGCTGACGGCGCGCTTTTCCGGGCTGGAGCCTATGGGCAGGGTATATTTGTCGGAAGCGCTGAAAAATTATATCGTTCCGTTTCATCAAAGAGCGGCTTCCAAGGCTGCCAGGACGCCGGCGCGCGGCTCCAGACTGCCTCTGGATCAGCAGGCGCAGGCGGTGAGGGGATTTATCTGGTGGACCAATATGGAAAACGGAGAAAGAGTGGATCTGGATCTGTCGGCTGCGATTTTCGATGAACACTGGAACTATCTGGAGCATGTCTCCTATACGCATCTTTGCTCAGATCGTTACCGGTCGTGTCATTCGGGAGATATTGTGGACGGCGGCCCGGCGGATGGAGAGGGAGTCTGCGAGTTTCTGGATGTGGATATTAAGAGCATTATAAAGTATGGAGGCCGATATGTGGTTTATCAGGTGTACAGCTATACAGAACAGATTTTTTCTGATCTGCCCCATGCTTCCTTTGGATATATGGAGCGTCAGGACGTAAAAAGCGGGGAAATCTTTGAACCTCGTCTGGTTCGTCAGTATATGGAGCTGACATCGGGGACAAAAGTGGTTATTCCGATGATTCTGGACTGTGCGGCCCGGCGGATGGTGTGGTGCGACGCAGGGATGAGCTTAGGGGCATGCAGGAACAATGCCGGAGGCAATAATCTGGAGTCCAACCTTTCCGGCGTGGCGCTGGCATGCTGTACGATGGTCAATATGCATAGGACAAATCTGTATGATTTGCTGAAACTGCACGTTGACGGGAGGGGAGAGCTATGTGAGACAAAAGACAACGCGGATCGAATCTTTGATGCAGAGGAGGGGATTACCCCCTTTGACACAGATGTGATACTGGCCGAATTTATGCAGTAGACAGTAAAGCATCCGGCTATAGAGAATCATCCTTCTATATGAATCTGAATCAGGGTGTCGCCGGTTCGAGCCCGGCCATTTCCGGAAGACTCCGGAAATGTAGCTCAGATGGTAGAGCACCGAAGGATTCTCTGCTTTCCGGATAACCGGGCCGGTGCCGAAAATGCACCGGCCCGATACTGATTTATGGGTCTTTTTCCTTCCTCCGGCAGACGGAAGAAAATCTCAAAGACACTTCAGGAATTGGCGAAAATCCGGTCCAATATCTTATGAGCCGCCTGATCCTTACTCAAAATCGGCAGCTCCTGCACAGCGTCCTTTGTAATCAGCGTAATCACATTGGTGTCCGTACCGAATCCGGCTCCCGCAACCTTCAGATTATTGGCAACAATCATATCCGCATTTTTCTTTAACAGCTTTACCCGGGAATTCTCAAGCATATGTTCCGTTTCCATGGAAAAGCCGCATAGGAACTGGCCTTCTTTTTTATGCTCTCCCAGATATTGCAGAATATCCTTGGTCCGTTTAAGCGGAATGCTCATATTTCCGTCTTTTTTCTTTACCTTTTCCTGGCTGACTGCAGCAGGCGCATAGTCGGCCACAGCGGCAGCTTTTATAATGGCATCCTGTTTTTCGGATGCCAGAACCACAGCCTGAAACATGTCCTCTGCGGATCTGACCGGAATCACCTTCACAAACGGAGGAGGAGCAAGGCTTACAGGACCGGAGACAAGGGTTACGTCGGCGCCGCGCAGCATGGCGGCTCTGGCGATGGCATATCCCATCTTGCCGGTGGAATGATTTGTAATATACCTCACCGGATCGATGGCTTCCTGGGTGGGTCCTGCAGTGACAAGCACCCTTTTGCCGGCCAAGTCCTTTTCATATGCGGCTTCCCTTAAAATATAAGAGAGGAGTACATCCGGCTCCGGCATCTTTCCGGCTCCGGTATCTCCGCATGCCAGAAGTCCCCGGTCGGGCTCGATGATTTCATAGCCGTATTTTCTTAAAATTTCCAGCCCGTCCTGAACGGCGGGATTTTCAAACATGGCTGTATTCATGGCCGGAGAAATCAGCTTTTTGCATTTGCACGCCATAATGGTGGTGGTCAGCATATCATCGGCAATGCCGTGGGCCAGCTTTCCGATGATATCGGCGGAGGCAGGAGCGATCAGGGCCAGGTCTGCCTGCTTGGCAACAGAGATATGCTCCACCTGAAAGGAAAAATTCCGGTCAAAGGTGTCGATCAGACATTTGTTGCCGGTCAATGTTTCAAATGTAATCGGATGAATAAAATTTGCCGCATTTTTTGTCATGATGACCTGCACGTTACAGTGCAGCTTTTTCAGGGCGCTGGCAAGGGAAGCCGTTTTGTAGGCGGCAATGCTTCCGGTTACGCCGAGAACCACGTATTTATTTTTCAGCATGGATATCTCCTCCATAGGTCTTAGATTCTGTATTTTTGCTCATATTATCAAATATGGCATAAGGCCGGCGAAAAGTAAAGCGGAACTTCCGGCAAAAGCATGGTCAGGCCACTTTTTTTTTAGAATAAAACGTGATACTATGGAAGGCATGAAGGAAACCTGAAGCATGCAAAAATAAATCAGAAAAACGAACGAGGATAAATCTATGATTTTAGCAGTGGATATTGGAAATACAAATATTGTAGTCGGATGTATTGAAGGAAAGAAAATTTGTTTTGTGGAACGTTTGTCAACCGTGTCCACGAGAACGGAGCTGGAATATGCGATCAGCTTTAAGAACATTCTGGAGCTGTACGGAATCCGCACGGATGAGCTGGACGGAGGAATTATCTCTTCCGTAGTTCCTCCTGTTACAAATATTGTGAAGCATTCTATGGAGAAAATTCTGAATCGCGAGGTTATGGTGATCGGGCCGGGAGTAAAGACAGGACTGAATATCCTGATGGATGATCCAAGGCAGGTGGGAAGCGACCGGATTGTGAATGCAGTGGCGGTTGTTCATGAATATCCGGTTCCGGCCGCGATCATTGACATGGGTACGGCAACAACCATCTGTATCGTGGACGGGAAAAAGAACTACATCGGCGGCGCGATTATTCCGGGTGTCCGGATATCGGCGGATACGCTGACGGCAAGAACCGCACAGCTTCCGAAGATCAGTATTGAACCCCCTGCAAGGCTGATCGGAAAGAATACGGTGGACTGCATGAAAAGCGGCGTATTCTACGGAAATGCCGCTCTGCTTGACGGAATGCTGGAGCGTATGGAGGAGGAAATGGGACAAAAGCTTACGATTGTGGCCACCGGAGGACTTGCAAAGGCGCTGATTCCTCATTGCAGGCATAATATGATTCTGGATGATGCGCTGCTCCTGAAAGGACTTCAGATCATCTATGAGAAAAATCAGTAAACGGCCTTTGCTCCTGCCGGGTTTCCTTCTTTTTATTTAAAAATTGTTCCGGCCTTTTCCTCCAGCGCGCTCTTCGCATCCTCCAAATCCGCGATGACTGCCACGCGTCCCGGCTTGCCGGAGACGAAGGAAACGGCTGCGACGACCTTTGGCAGGATGGAACCTTCCGTAAACTGTCCGTCGGCGATATAGGCTCCTGCCCTTTCCACACTGACGGAGTCCAGAGGCTGACAATCCTCTTTTCCATAATTCAGATAAAGCTTTTTCTCGCCTGTCAGGAGCAGAAGCATATCAGCGTCGAGAAGCTCTGCCAGCTTTCCGCTTGCCAGATCCTTTTCGATCACTGCGCTGGCTCCCTTCAGACGGTTTCCCTGCCTGAGCACCGGGATTCCGCCTCCGCCGCATGCGATGACTACCTGGCCCGCGTCTGAAAGGGTGCGGATAGCGTCGATCTCTACAATGTCTTCCGGCTCCGGTGCAGAGACGATACGGCGGTAGCCGCCGTCGGTTTTGATTATATGATTTCCCTTTTCTTCTTCTGCCTCAGCCTCTTCCTTTGTCATGACACGGCCGATAATTTTTACAGGCTTATAAAAAGATGCGTCATAGGGGTTTACGATTACCTGGGTAAGGATCGTCGTGACCGGACGAAAGCACCCGCGGTTTAAAAGCTCCTCTCTGACAGCATTCTGAAGATCATAGCCGATGTATCCCTGGCTCATGGCAGAGCAGACAGACATGGGGGCGAAGGTGTAGTCTGGATGCTGCTTGCCGAATTCGTTCATGGCTGTATGAATCATGCCCACCTGGGGGGCATTGCTGTGGGAGATGACAATCTGACAGTCTGCCTCCACTAAGTCTGCGACAGCTTTTGCAGCAGCCTTAACGGCTGTTTTCTGTTCGGGGAAAGTGGTTCCGAGAGCTTTGTGCCCAAGGGCAACGACGACTTTTTTCTTACTCATATGCGCGGCCTCATTTCTGAATAGATTTCAACATTATATTTCATTCATTATAATGGCGGAAAGGGGAAATTGCAACCCTTGCCCAAATATGTTATAGTAAATGTGTTGCAATTCAGTCCTGATATGCGGCAGAAACGGCGGAACGGCTGTAAAATTGTGGAAATCCGAAAAAAGAGAGAAGGAGGACCTTTATGAAAGCAGTAAAATTACTATTGGAAAAATTGAGCTATCAGATTATAAATGGAACACTGGACGGAGAAATCAGCGAGCTGGTCTATGATTCCAGGAAGGTAACAAAGGGGTGCATGTTTGTCTGTATTAAAGGCGCGGCCTATGACAGCCATGAACATACAGAAGAGATTGCGGCAAAGGGAGCCAGGATTATAGTTGCGGAACGGAAGGTGGAGACGCCGCAGAATGTGACGCTTTTGCTGGTGGAGGACACCCGGTATGCGCTGTCCCTGCTGTCGGCTGCTTATTTTGACTATCCGGCTGAGAAGATGAAGGTTATCGGGATCACAGGAACAAAGGGCAAGACTACAACTACCTTCATGGTGAAAGAAATTCTGGAGCATGCGGGCTACAAGGCGGGGCTGATTGGGACGATTGAGACGGTTATCGGGGATACGCATATTCCGTCAGACAATACTACGCCGGAATCCTATCTGATTCAGGAATACTTTTCAAAAATGGTGGAAGCGGGATGCGATGTCTGCGTTATGGAGGTGTCCTCCCAGGGGCTTATGATGCACAGGACGGCAGGGATTCCGTTTGAGCTTGGTATTTTTACAAATCTGGCCCCGGATCACATCGGGCCCAATGAGCATGCTTCCTTTGAGGAATATGCGGCATGTAAAGGAATGCTGTTCCGCCAGTGCCGGATTGGCATTGCCAACGTGGATGACGAGCATTTTGATATGGTAATGCAGGGGCATACGTGCGAGCTGGAAACGGTTGGATTTTCTGAAAAGGCGGATTACCGGGCATCCGGCGTAAAGCTGATTGGAAGGCCCGGCTACCTGGGCGTGGAATATCATGTTTCGGGTAAGATCTGTATGGATGTGGAAATTGATGTTCCGGGTAAATTCAGTGTGTATAATTCTTTGATTGCCATTGCCATCTGTGAACATTTCAAAGTATCGCAGGCAGATCTGAAGGAAGCGCTGGGGACGGTAAAGACAAAAGGGCGCATTGAGATGGTGAAGGTGTCTGATGATTTTATTCTGATGATTGATTATGCGCATAATGCCATGAGCCTGGAAAGTCTGCTTCTGACATTGAAGGAATATTGCCCGAAGCGTCTGGTCTGCGTATTCGGCTGCGGGGGGAATCGTTCCCGGCTGCGCCGCTATGAGATGGGGGAGGTGTCCGGCAGGCTGGCGGATCTGACGGTTATCACCTCTGATAACCCAAGATTTGAAGAGCCGCAGGCAATTATTGACGATATCAAAACAGGCATGGCGAAAACAAACGGAAAATATGTGGAGATCAGCGACCGGAAGGAAGCAATCCGCTATGTAATTGAGCATGGCCGGAAGGGCGACGTTATCGTTCTGGCAGGAAAAGGCCATGAGGATTACCAGGAGATTAAAGGAAAAAAATATCCGATGGATGAACGTGTTCTGATTCAGGAGGTTTTGGAAGAGCTGGCGGCAGAGCATTAAGGAAGGAAGATAGAGGATGGAGTTCGTCAATGTCATCGTGGACATTTCCCACGAAAAGCTGGATCGGATTTTCCAGTACCATGTACCGGAGGAGCTGAAGGACCGGCTTCAGATTGGCATGAAGGTGAATGTCCCTTTCGGAAAGGGAAACCGTCTGATGAAGGGGTATGTGGTCGGATTTGCGGATGAGGCAGATTATCCCCTAGATAGGATAAAGGAACTGTCAGGAATCGTGGAGGGCAGCGTGAAAGCCGAATCCCAGCTGATTGCCATGGCAGGATGGATGAGGGATACTTACGGCTCCACCATGAACCAGGCATTAAAGACTGTGCTTCCGGTGAAGAGGCAGGTGGTGCAGAAGCAGAGCAGGAAGCTGACGCTTCAGATTTCCCGGGAAGAGGCAGAGACGCTGCTGGAGGAATATCTGCGGAAGAATTACCGGGCCAAGGCCAGACTTATGGCAGCGCTTCTGGATTTGGATAAGGAGGGGCT
>VSNE01000449.1 GCA_009774155.1 Lachnospiraceae bacterium | reverse complement strand
CGCATGATGTCGGATGCCGAGGTCATCACAATCCTGATCTGCTTCCACTTCAATTCATACCGAAACTTCAAGCACTAAATATCTTAGAAAACACTTTGACACAGGTATCTTTGTAAGCAATGATGGCTTACATGCAGAGAAAGATATATTCAATAAGTCAAACGGTGACCTCAAAATCCTTACTTATGCCAAATCGAACAATATCACACAAATCCAGATTTCTGAACTCTCCCGTCTTGGTCGAAACGCCTTTGAGGTATTATCAACTGTCAAGGAGATGATCGATGCAGGAATCAACATCTACTTCCAAAAAGAACAATTCACCTTTCTGGACGAAGAAGGAAAGCCAAGCCTTTTCGCCCCGGTGATGATAGCGACACTCTCTACCTGTGCCCAACTTGAAAGAGAGAACATCAAATTCAGACTCAACTCCGGCAGGGCTAATTATATAGCTAAAGGAGGAAGGCTCGGAAGAAAGAAAGGCTCAACCAAATCGGATGAAGCCTTTCGCGAACAATACAAAGATGTCATAACGCTATTGAGGAAAGGCTATTCAGTTAGGAATATTGCCAAACTTCAGGGCGTAGGCATCTCAACAGTACAACGAATCAAAAATCAATTTATCAACAATAAGTAACGACATGGAAACAAACTATGTAATAATCCTTGACTTCTGTGGTGGCTATCTCAACATAATCCATCTAACAGAAGAAGAGAAAAAAGAATCTGAAGGATATGAGGATTTTGAATCATTCCTCAGCACCATCGAAAATAAATATGGATTCAGGCTTAAAGACTGTCAGTGGATGACAATTGAAAGCCTGAACATCTACCGATATGAAAATGGGAAGGAAATCTAATTCAAAACCCAATTACACCCAAAGGTACATGGCTTCGGTTGTGTACCTTTTTTCTAAAAATTCGTTGGTGTAAAAAAATAAATCGCTATAGCATCAAGCACTCTCAGTATAAATTTGTATACTTGCACATTACAAACTTATGAAATGAATATGTATGGATACATTTAAAACTCTTTTGGAACAAACTCTCAGAGACCTCCAAACTCGCGCAAATAGTTCTAACCCTGTTCCCGGGATACCTACAGGATTCAGAGAACTGGATAGAATCCTTGGTGGCTTCAGTAACTCCGACCTAATCGTCGTAGGAGCACGGCCAGCAATGGGAAAGTCGACATTCTTTATCAATATGGCTCTTACACAAGCGCTGGTATATAATATCCCTGTGCTGTTCTATTCCATGGAGAAAGCCACAAATCAGATAATACGGCAAATCCTCTCATATATGTCAGGGATCGAAGGAAACAAAATCAGTTGCGGGTCATTAACTTCTGAAGAATGGCAAAGGTTGACCGAAGCAACGTCTAAGTTAGGTAATGATATTCCATTATATATAGTTAGCAATCCTCCGTATGACATTACTCAATTTTGTAAGGAAGCCAAGGAGACGGTAGCACATACGGCTGCTAAGATTATCTACATAGACAATCTACATTTGTTTTCTTCATTCCTCGGTGCCCAAAACCGCTATGAAGAAATAGCTGCTTGTACACGAGAACTGAAACATTTAGCAAAGGAACTAAATATTCCTATAGTTATGGCTTCGCAAATCAACCGCAACCCGGAGCATCGGAGTCCTAACAGCACAGAGCATTACAAACCTTATATGTATGACTTACGAGATAGTGGTACTATCTGTGAAGATTCCAACGTGGTTATCTTGCTTGATCGTCCTGAGATTAAGTATCGTTCTTATGAAGACCCTAATGGAAATAATATTCGCGGACTTGTAGAGGTAATCATTGCCAAGAATCATATGGGACCTGAGGACACCATTCGTCTGCGATTTAAACCTGAAATTGCAAAAATGGATAATTGGGAAGACGATGATTATTTGCCTCTACAAACATACCATTAACTCCAATCTGAATATGGATAATTCTTTTATGTCTAATCCTCTCTCGGATAATCCATTTTAAATAACCGCCACGAACTTGTAATTTTAGAACTTTAAAAGACGGCGAAAATACGTATCTTTGCGGCGATGAATAACAAGCGTTTTTCAGGCACTTTGACATGATTTTGTGTACCTTATATAATTTAAGCTTACAACGCGCTTATAAACAAGGACGTGGAGGTCGGAAGTTCGAGTCTTCTCACCTCGACTCTTTAATGATTGATAACCTGCGAGTCAGTGACTCGCAGGTTATTTTCAAATCTACCGGGATAAAAAAGGAACAAGCCGTTTAAGAGTTTGGCGCGGCAAACTTCTATGGTGTTTGGGGTAGGACATAGAAACGGCTTATATACCGTGAAGATACATAAGCCGATATAATTCGTAAAAGACGAGTACGTTTATTCGCTCGTCTTGATAAATTCTAATGGAACAGGATATTCGATAGAAATGTTATATGTTACCTTTTTAGGAATACCATTCAGTTTACCTGGCTCAAATTTGCCTAAACTTTTGATTGCTTCAATGGCAGCATCCATATAATCTTCAGGCACAGATCTGTTTCTCATTACTTTTATACTGTTTGGGTCAATAGTGCCGTCCTTTGAAATACTGAATGAGACAAAGGCACGACCTTTGATACATTCCTGTACAGGAGCGGTCTTTGACAGAGCAGTATATAAGTCCGAGCGCAATCTGTCGTCGCCACCATTCAAATAAAAAGGCATTTGATGCGGGTTGATGAATATACACGGCTTATTTCCGTTGCTATCTGCAATGGGAGTACTTTTATGCGTGTTGCACGATGTTGGAAATAATGCAATACACGACAGTAGAACACAATAGATTAACAGTTTCATGCCGCAAATGAAATTATTGCGATTCATTATATTAAATATCCAACCAATTGCGGTGAGCGTTCCGGACACATGTGGATGCCGATTGTATTTCAGGATTTTGTCCAGATACTGCGCAAAGAGTAGAGATATAGTATATAGCCGAAGTCCGAGGGGTGTCAGAATTTAAGAGAATATGACACTCCGATCTGGTTGGCGGCATCATATTCGTCGGGATCGGTGGCGTGAACGTAACGATAGAAAAGTTCCACCGAGTTATGCCGGTTGATCTTGTATGAACATCCGGCTGTTATGCGCCATTTGTCTACCGCCTTGCCGCCAGTGCCCGCATGTTCGGTATGGTTTTGAGTGTGCAGCAGGGAATACAGTTCATAGCTGGCGTATGGTTCAAAGCGGCATTTCTTATAAGGTTTGAATGAGACCTGCAGTCTGGAGCGCAGCACATGTTTGCTTTTGGCGTCGACGGTTTTGTTTCCGTCCGGCTCGCTTTCGTCAAACCTCGGCACTTCAAGTTCCGTACGATATGTGTACTGATACCGTTCACGTAGCGAGAATTCAAATTTCCAGACTTTTATCGAGCCGGTCAGGCCTGCGTATGCGCGGTGTTTGCTGGCCCAGAATGAGTTTACATCACGTCCTTTGCGGTCTGTCGATGCGGGATTGAATTCTTGATAGAAGTTATAGCCCGCATGGATTTTAAGGTGTTTGTTGACCTTATATCCGAGTCCTGCTCCGAGACCCCAGCGGTCGGTGTGCTTCAGGCGGTCGGCGGTGCGGTATTCTACGTCGGCCGAAATGTCCATATTGGCAGGAAGCGACAGCTTCACATCTGCCGATCCGACAAATCCCTGCGCTGTGGCTGATGATGCTGTGCCAATGGCCATAGACGCCGCTATGCACGCGGCAGTAGTTTTGATCTGACGTATCATTGGCCTTCTTTGGGGAATTTGAGCATATTGTCCACGGAATTGCCGCCATTGTCGTCCGGAATATAATAGACTTTCAGCATGGCGGTGTCGCGCAAAAAGTCGATGTGGCCTACTTCCACGCGGCGTATGTCGAGACCGGTGCGCTTGTGCAGATCTTCGATCAGTTCGGCCCTGCGTTCGGGCGATGTCAGTTCGACGCGGTCATACAACACTAATTTTGATGCCACATGCTTCAGCCAATGGGTGCTTTCGCAGAGCCATATCCATCCGATAAACAAGACGTTGGCCACCAGAGCCTGGAGCAGATGGTAGGCAAGTGCATTGATCACGGAAATGGCTATGATGACGAAAAGATAGGTCATTTCGCGCACAGGCATTGATTCGGTCCTGTAGCGTATGATGCCGAAAATGGCAAACAGACCGAGCGCGAATCCGACTTTCAGTTTCACTCCGCCAAGGAGGAATATAAGGAAAAACACACTGACGCTTATCAGGGAGAATGTGAAATAATAGTCACGGCGCCGGCTTTTAGGATAATACAGCAGATGTATGATGAATGTGACTACTGCCGCGTTGAAAAGGAAACGGATCAGCAGTTCCCAGATGTCGGCTACATCGAATGTGGAGGGATTGAACATCTGCCAGATGTGTGATTTGGAGTTTGAAAGGATTGATGCGGTGGCATCGAACGTCGCTTCAAGATTTTCTTCCATTGGTATTTGTCAGGTGTGGGGTAGGGATGATAATAGTTGGTTTATTGTATGCAGGTTAATTATTGTCCATCAGGCGTCTCACGAATCTTACCCGCTCCTTGAAGCGGTTGCTTTTGAGTGCCGGATTGGTCACGGTCATGCCTATGCAGTATTTGCTGAAGCCTGATGAATGAATGCGGAGCCTGTTGAGCATTCCGAGCGCCGGAGAGTGCGTCAGTCCGTCGCGTTTCACTTCAATGATGACCAGATTGTCCATTTGCTGTTCGATTCCGGTGACTTCATTGACAAACCGCAGGTCTGTGTCGATGGTGAGCCGTTCGGTCATGGCCGAGTTCACCAGAGTGATACGGTAGAAAGCGTTGCTCAGCTGTGGTTTCAGATTCAGAGGATTGTAACGCGAATATTTTGCCAAGAATTCGGAATATTCCGACGGCTGTGGCACACGGTCTGCGATTTCCATGCGTTTTTTGTCTGTGCGCCCTTTGTTGTTCTTGCGTTTGACCTCTAAGAAAGACACACCGCTGCTTTCATAGCGGCGCACCCTTATTTTCTGTCTGTTTTTACGTCCGCGCTGGTGCTCGGCATACATCTGCCTGTCAGGCGTGTCGAAATAGAGAGTGGTATATGGCATGACCTTGCGCCCCTCGATTTCCTGAATGAAATAGTCGTCGGATGCAAGCCGGAGAAGGTCACACAATCCCTTGCGCGTGGTCACGAATTTTGTGTCCACACGGTTGAGCAGTTTGACTTTTCCCATTTCCTCCAACGATACGGAGCGGTAAGATTCAAGGAGTTGTTCCAACATGGCCCACAAAAGTACAAAATTTTCCCCATTCAGGTAATATAAATGACTGAAAATCCATAAAAACGGTGTGCCTGACGCTTAAGATCATGAAATCCGATTAAAAAAACTGTGAAATGTAGTGGCTGGATGATCTGGGCGGCCGTTGTGTGTCTGCATGCGGCCGCAGTATGGTTTTTATTTGTCAGGTTTTTGCCGTAACTTTGTGCTTATATGGAATTGAAAGAAATATTGAAGGCAGCCCGTGAGAGACTGCATGTGGAGAATCTTACCCCTATGCAGCATGAAATGGCCGAGGTGAAGGCGCCCGAGGTGGTGCTGGTGGCTCCTACCGGTTCTGGCAAGACTCTTGCATTCGCTCTGCCTGTGCTCAGACGGATCCATGCAGGCGGGGCCCGCTCCGGAGCTGCTGCTGTCGTGATAGCTCCGGCACGTGAGCTTGTGTTGCAGATCGCAAAGGTCATGGGCTCTATAGCGCCAGGACTTAGAGTGACGGCACTCTATGGCGGCCATTCAATGCTCGACGAGACGCGTTCGTTGGAAAGCGCGGTGCCTGATGTGGTGGTGGGCACTCCCGGACGCCTTCTCGACCATATCAACCGCAGGCACCTCGACCTCAGGCACACGTCGTTGCTCGTACTTGACGAATACGATAAGTCGCTTGAGCTTGGATTTGCAGAAGAGATGAAGCGGATAGTGCGTTCGATGCAATCTGTCGGTTTTATGGTGCTCACATCGGCCACGGCTCTGGCCGAATATCCCGACTTCCTGAAACTTAAGTCACCGCTGTTGCTCGACTATTCTTCTGATTCCGCAGGAGTGCCGCGGCTTGACATCCGGAAGATTAAAAGCCCTGTCGCCGATAAACTCGACACCCTTGCCGGGTTGCTTGGTGCAGTGCCCCATGAGCGCACCATAGTGTTTGTGAATCATCGTGAAAGCGCAGAGCGCGTACACTCTTTTCTTGTGAAACGGCATTTTCCAGCGGCACTGTATCATGGAGCCATGGATCAGCAGGATCGTGAAACGGCCATAGATATGTTTGCCAACGGCACATCGCCCATACTGGTGGCAACGGATCTGGCTGCACGCGGACTGGACATCCCACAGGTGGAGTCGGTGATACATTACCATCTCCCTGTTCAGTCCGAAGTCTGGACACACCGAAACGGGCGTGCCGGACGCATGGGTGCCGATGGCGCTGTCTATGTGATCACCGGACCGGGAGAAAAATTGCCCGAAGCTTATGCCGGACTGCCATTGTTTGAACCTGAGCCTTCGTCAGACGGGAATACGTGGCGCAGGACCATGCTGAGCCTGTATTTTCACGCCGGCAAGCGTGAGAAACTGTCGAAAGGCGACATTATGGGCGCGCTTGTTCGTCAGGCCGGTATTGCGCCTGACAGCGTAGGTCTCATAGCCGTACACGACCATAGGGCCATAGCCGCAGTAAAAGCCGCCGACGCCGCTGCTGCCGTGTTGGCGCTTAACGCCGGTAAGATCAAGGGGCGCAGAATCCGTGTGTCTATGATAAAATAAGGTCATAAGGCTTGCCTGTATGGCCTGCGGGCCAGAGAAAGAGCGCTCAAAGAAAAGAACCGTTTGACGGCAACCGGCTGATATGGCGCAGGTGCAGTATCCGGCGGGTCAGAGCGATGTTGAAGAGAATCCATATTCCAATATCTCCGGCCAGAAGGTATGTCACATTTACCGATGCGGAAAGGAGTACGTTGACTGCCACCAAAATAGCTGATATGGCGATTATCATAGCCATAGCCTTGGGAGCCGACAGCCCCAAAGCAAGCAGTTTATGATGGATGTGGCTGCAATCGGGCATAAACGGGCTGCGGTGGAAGCGCAGTCGGTGTATGAACACTCGGAGCACGTCGAGACATGGCACCAGCAACGGAGAGAAAGCCACCACTATCGGATTGAATCCTGAAAATACACCGCGGATATGTACGTCGCTCATGCTCACTGCCAGATAGGCCAGAATGAAGCCGATGCACAATGAGCCGGTGTCGCCCATGAATATCTTGCGTCTCATCTTCTCGTTGCCGAACACGTTGTAATAGAAAAATGGCACTATGGTGCCGAGTGTGGCAAACGACAGCAACGCGTGAAACGTGTTGCCGCTGCAGGCGAATACAACACCGAAAAACGCACATGCCACTGCGCTGAGTCCGGAAGCCAGACCGTCGATACCGTCTATCAGATTGATTGCATTTACAATAAACACGACCACAAGCGCCGTGAGAATGTATGCGCTCCACTGCGGCCAGTCATAAATGCCCCAAAAACCGTGAAGGTTGCAGATGCAAAGTCCGCTGCACAGCATCAGACCGGCCGCTGCTATCTGCATGGCCAGTTTGGCTTTATAGCGCTCTCCGATCAGATCATCGGATATGCCTGTGATATACAGGAGCAACAGACCGCAGATGCCGAAGGGCATGGATGGCTCCGCAATGTCGCCCGAGCGGATCACGGTATCACTTTCGCTGAGTCCGAAAATCATGGCGATCGAGATGATGATGGCGGGCACGAACGCTATGCCGCCAAGCCGTGGCACGCGGCTTGTGTGTATCTTGCGGGCGTCCGGAATGTCGAATAGATTTTTGCGATATGCTATAAGTAATATCTTCGGTATAAGAAGACCGGTAATTGCAAGCGACATGATAAACACTGCCGACAAACACCAGACCATCATATCATTTTTAACGAATGCTTGTTCCATAAACGAATGTCATTTACATCAGTCCGGCTTAGATATAATGAAAAGTCCAACCGATGGTATGTTTTTCAAGACAAAAGTACATAACTTTTTATAATATATAACAATTATTTGATCTGTTTTGATATATATTAGCTCGATTTGCATATTTTAATGTACATGGGCATATATTATGCCCTGTTGCGGCTGAACTTTGTCACAGTAAATAAAATGATTAGAATGTTATGGCAAAGTTCTCGATTTCCGATACTCTTTTTGTCACTCTGGTTCACCGCGGCACAGTGGTGTTCAACCGTGAAATATGCGGAGTCTGCTCTGTGGCGGAACTGATGCGTGTGATCCGTAAAAACGTGAGCGGTTGCGCAGGCATGGTGACCATGACACTGCGCAACCGCACTCAAGGATGGAGCCGCACGGACTCTCTGTTACTTTCGGCGTGCTGACGAGCGGTCGTGACTACGCTTGCGGGGCGCCGGCATCTCGCGCTGCATGGCATTGCCGTCATCGCTGACCAACACAAAATCAAGCTGGCGTTTCTGCAGATCCGCACGCGCTACTTTCACCACCACATTGTCGCCGAGACGATAGCTCACGTTATGGCGACGTCCCACCAGACGGTAGTTGCGTTCGTCGAATTCATAATAGTCATCGGCCAGATCGCGTACCGGCACCAGGCCTTCACACATGTTTTCGGTCAGTTCCACATACAGGCCCCATTCCGTAACGCCCGATATCACTCCGGGGAATTCCTCGCCGAGGTGGCTTTGCATATACTCTACCTGCTTGTATTTGATCGACGAGCGCTCGGCGCTCACTGCCAGCTGTTCCATTTTGGACGAATGCTCACACTGTTCCTCCAGTTTGTCCACACTGACAGATCTGCCGTTTTCCAGATATCTGGCCAGCAGCCGGTGCACCATCATGTCCGGATAGCGGCGTATCGGAGATGTGAAGTGTGTGTAGAAGTCGAAACACAGGCCATAGTGCCCTATATTGCTTGTGGAATAGACCGCTTTGGCCATAGACCTTATAGCCAGAACTGACAGCAGATTCTCCTCCGCGCGCCCTTTTATCTCTTTCAGCATTTTGTTTATACTGCGGTTCACGTCTTTTGGAGTTCCTGTGGTGCGTATCTTATAGCCGAAAGTCGCGGCCAGATTTGCGAGATCCGACAGTTTTGTGGCGTCTGGCTGATCGTGGATACGGTAGACGAATGCTTTTGCTTTCTTTCCTCCTGCGGGTTTGCCGATATAGGCCGCCACTGTTCGGTTGGCGAGCAGCATTAGCTCTTCCACAAGTTTGTTGGAGTCTTTGGACTCTTTGTAGTACACTCCCAGGGGTGTGCCGTCGGGTGCGATGTCAAACTTTACTTCGGCGCGGTCAAACTCCATTGCCCCGTTGTCAAAACGCTTTTTCCTTAGTGCTTTTGCTATGCGGTCGAGCGTCAGAATGGCTTCGGCATAGTCGCCACGGCCTGTCTCGATGATCTCCTGGGCTTCCTCGTAGGTGTAGCGGCGGTTGCTTTTGATCACTGTGCGGCCTATGCGGTGGGAATATACGGTGCCTTGTTCGTCGATCTCAAAGATGCAGGAAAAAGCAAGTTTCTCCTCATCGGGGCGCAGAGAGCAGATGCCGTTGGACAGATGCTCGGGCAGCATCGGCACCACGCGGTCTACCAGATAGACCGATGTGGCGCGTTTCTGGGCTTCGCGGTCCAGTGCGGTGTCTGGCTGCACATAATGGGTCACGTCGGCGATATGCACTCCCGCTTCCAGATGGCCGTTGGCAAGTGGCCTGAGCGACAGTGCGTCATCGAAATCCTTTGCGTCCTTGGGGTCGATGGTAAACGTTAGCACGTGGCGAAGGTCCTCGCGGCGTGCTATCTCCTCGGCCGTTATGCCGTCGCCGATTTTTTCAGCGGCTTTCTCCACTGATTCCGGATAATGATACGGCAGACCGAATTCCGCCAGTATCGCATGGATCTCGGCATTGTTTTCTCCTTCTCGGCCGAGCACGTCCACCACTTCGCCTTCCGGATGCTTTGATTCTTCAGGCCATGATGTGATGCGTACAACGGCTTTGTCGCCTGTCGAGCCGCCTTTGAGTTTATTTTTGGGTATGATTATGTCGGTGGCTATAAATTTGGAGTCGGTGCGCAGATATGCGAACGATTTCTGCACCTGAAGCACTCCAATAAACCGCTGGTCGGCTTTCTCGGTGATTTTCACCACTACGGCCTCCGGTTCTACGCCGCGGCGCCGTGCGGCCACTGACACAAGTACGTGATCACCGTTCAGGGCGTGCATTGAGTTGCGTTCGGCCACAAAAATGCTCTCTCCGTCCGGATCGGTTACTACTGAATTTTTGCCGTTGGAGCGTCGCACGAACACTCCGCTCACAAAATTTGATCGGCTGGGGGCCTTGTATTTTCCCGGCGAAGTCTCCACGAGTTCGCCGTCGAAAGCCATTTCGGCGAGCCGCATGGCCACTTGGCGCTGTCTGACGGCTGTCTTGGCTCCTATGGCTGCCGAGACCTGGCGGTAGTTGAACGTATTGTTCTTCTGCTGTGAGATATATTCGGCGATTTTCGCGTTTATTTTCGCGTCGCCGCGTTTTGAACTTGATGTGCTCATGATATCAGTTTAACAAAATTCCCTATGTTGATGTTGAAATATCGAGGATGAAAAACGAAGGCAGTGATTTAGCCCCCATTTTTCATCCTTTTTTAATTGTTCATGCCTTGCGGCCTTAGGCGTCGATGGTGGCGTAGACGGCGTTGGACTCGATGAAGTCGCGGCGCGGTGCCACGTCTTCGCCCATCAGCATCGAGAAGATGCGGTCGGCTTCGGCTGCGTCGTTGATTGTCACCTGCTTGAGTATGCGGCGTTCAGGATCCATGGTGGTCTCCTTGAGTTCCGACGCGTCCATTTCGCCCAGACCTTTGTAGCGCTGCACCTTGGCGGTGGGGCCGAGCTTCTCCATGGCTTCACGCAACTGGCGGTCATCCCAGCAATACTCTTCCTGCTTTCCTCTGGACACTTTGTAGAGCGGCGACGAAGCGATGTAGAGATAGCCGTTGTCGATCACTGGACGCATGCGGCGGAAAAAGAAAGTCATCAGCAGAGTGTCGATGTGCGAGCCATCGACGTCGGCGTCGGTCATGATGATGATCTTGTGATATGCGATCTTGCTGATGTTTACCTCTTTGGGATCGTCCTCCGTGCCTACAGTCACACGCAGCGCGCGGAACAGGGCCGTGATTTCCTGATTTTCGTAGATCTTGTGGTCCATGGCTTTCTCCACGTTCAGGATCTTGCCTCGTATGGGCAGGATGGCCTGGAAGCGGCGGTCGCGTGCCTGTTTGGCCGATCCGCCTGCCGAGTCACCTTCGACGATGAATAGCTCACAGTCCTCGGCCGTGCGGCTTGAGCAGTCGGCCAGTTTGCCGGGGAGTCCGCCACCGCCCAGGGGCGACTTGCGCTGTATCTCCGTGCGGGCTTTGTAGGCCGCGTGGCGCGCTGTGGCGGCGAGAATGATTTTCTCCACCACGGTCTTGGCCTGCTGCGGATGCTCTTCGAGATAATCTTTCAGGGCTTCGGCCACGGCAGTCTGTACGGCGCCGATCACTTCGTTGTTGCCGAGTTTGGTCTTGGTCTGTCCCTCGAACTGGGGTTCCATCACCTTCACCGACACTACAGCCGTCAGACCCTCGCGGAAGTCCGACGGGTCTATGTCCACCTTCTGTTTGATCAGTTTGTCGAGCATCTTGTTTTCCTCGGCATACTTTTTGAGGGTGGAAGTCAGTCCGCGGCGGAATCCTGTCAGGTGTGTGCCGCCCTCGATGGTGTTGATGTTGTTGACGAATGAATATACGTTTTCGTTGAACGAAGTGTTGTAGGTCAGGGCCACTTCCACCGGTATTCCCTGACGCTCCGTGTTCAGATGGATCACATCCTGTATCAGCGGCTCTTTGGCAGCGTCGATATAGCGCACGAAATCCTCCAGACCGGTTTCTGAATAGAATGTCTCGGAGCGGGCGTTGCCTTCGGCGTCGCGCTGGCGCTTGTCGGTGAGAGTCAGCTTGATTCCAGCGTTGAGATATGCCAGATCACGCAGGCGGTTGGCCAGAGTGTCGTAGTTATATACGGTATCGATGAAAATCGAGGCATCCGGCTGGAAGGTCACGGCTGTGCCGGTGGTATCGCTGGTGCCGATGATCTGCAGCTCGGAGGTCGGCTTTCCGCAGGAATATTCCTGCATGTACACGTTGCCGTTGCGCCGCACCTCGGCACGCAGATAGGTCGACAGGGCGTTTACACAGCTCACACCCACGCCGTGCAGGCCGCCCGACACTTTATATGAGCCTTTGTCGAATTTGCCGCCGGCATGAAGCACCGTCAGCACCACCTCGAGGGCGCTTTTATGCTCTTTCTCGTGCATGTCCACGGGGATGCCGCGGCCGTCGTCGACCACCGTGATCGAATTGCCTTCGTTGATCACCACGTCTATATGGCGGGCATAGCCGGCCAGGGCCTCGTCTATGGAGTTGTCCACCACCTCATACACCAGATGGTGCAGACCTTTGGTGGAAATGTCGCCTATGTACATGGCCGGACGTTTGCGCACGGCCTCCAGACCTTCAAGCACCTGGATGGAACTCGCGCCGTAGTCCTCTTTTTTTTCTTCTTCGTCTATCATTTATGATCGTATTTGAAACGTCTGTATCATTTTATCTTTATGCGACCACAAAGTTACGAAAAAATGTCAGAAATACCCACTATTTTGCCAAGGACTTCGCTTCCGTTCCCACTTTTTCACGCTGAAGATATGCCAGTGTGGCGACGGGTTTGACGGAAAGCCGATAATTTGTTAAATTTGCGGTATAAATCATATCCACGTATATCCGTTGAGATGGCACCAGTCAGTTATTTGCAAATAGAGAATCTAACCAAGAGCTATGGCGACCGCATGCTCTTTGCCGATGTGACTTTCGGTATAAACCAGGGTGATAAGATAGGTCTGATAGCTAAAAACGGCACGGGCAAAACCACCATGCTCCGCATCATCGCCGGAATCGAATCGCCAGATTCCGGCACGGTGACACGCCGCAGCGGCCTGAAAGTGGCGCTGGTGGAGCAGGTGCCTGATCTTGGATCTGACGGAGCCACGGCGCTGAGTGCATGCCGGTGGGAAGATCCCGACGCGGCCACCCGCATGCTGTCGCAACTTGGCATATCAGATCCGGCCATGCCTGTGGCCACCATGTCGGGCGGACAGCGCAAGCGTGTGGCCATAGCCCGTGCTCTCCTCCATGAGCCGGACCTGCTGATCCTGGATGAGCCGACCAATCATCTCGACATACAGGTGATAGAATGGCTGGAGACGCGGCTGACCCGTGCGCGCACCACACTGCTGCTGGTCACCCACGACCGCTATTTTCTCGATCGTATATGCAACAAGATCATAGAAATCGACATGGCCGGCATATTCACCTATCAGGGAAACTATGACGAGTATCTGCGCCGCAGGGCCGAGCGGCTCAACGCGCTCACCGGTGAGCTGGCCAAGGTGCGCAACACTCTCCGCCGCGAGCAGGAGTGGATGAGCCGGCAGCCGCAGGCCCGTGCGGGCAAGGCGAAATTCCGTATCGACGCTTTCCATGAGCTGAAACGGCGTTCGCAGGCCGACTATACGGAACGCACCGTGAGCCTTGATGTGAAGTCGAGCTACATAGGATCGAAGATTTTTGAAGCCGAGGGGATCACGAAACGCTATGGCGACAAACTTTTAGTGGATGATTTCACATATAATTTCGCCCGCTATGACAAGGTCGGCATTGTGGGACCTAACGGCGTGGGCAAATCCACATTCATCAAAATGCTGCAGGGTATCGTGCAGCCCGATGCCGGACGCTTTGACGTTGGCGAGACCGTGCGTTTCGGATATTACAGTCAGGATGGCCTGAAATTCGACAAAGGCAAGAGGGTGGTGGATGCCATTGCCGATCTGGCCGAGGAAATAGTGCTTGAGGGTGGCGAGCGCCATTCGCCCATGCAGTATCTCCAGCGCTTTCTGTTCACCCCGAAGGATCAGCAGAAATATATAAGCACGTTAAGCGGCGGCGAGCTGGCGCGGCTGCATCTGGCCGCGGTGCTGATGCGTTCGCCCAATTTCCTGATATTGGACGAGCCGACAAACGATCTGGACATCGTGACTTTGGGATTGCTGGAAGAGTATCTTGCGGATTTCAAGGGATGTGCCATTATAGTGAGTCATGACCGCTTTTTCCTTGACACTATCGTGGATCATCTGTTTGTTTTCACCGGCAATGGCGTGATCAAGGATTTTCCCGGCAATTATTCCGACTATCGTGAATTTATTGACAGACAGCAGGCCGCCGCTGCTGCGGAAACCACGAAAACAAGGAAAGAGAAGCCCCGTTGCGGCGGCAACTCCGAAGGGCGTCCGCGAAAGCTGTCGTTTAAGGAAAAGAAGCTTATGGAGACGCTTGAGTCGGAAATCGAGTCGCTTACAGCCGAAAAGCTGGAACTCGAAGCGGTTTTTGCTTCGGGAAACGCGGTAGACGGTATAGGCAGCCTGTCGCAGCGCTACACTCAGGTGCAGGAGCTGCTGGACGAAAAAGAGCTCCAGTGGCTGGAGCTCTCCGAGATAGAAGGGTAAGAAGATTTTTACGTTCAGATATGGGTGAATCCCTGGGCTTTCAGCGGCAGTTCTTCTCCGTTGCGGCCTATCAGGGCGCATCCGGTCTCAGGTTTGGTGATATAGCCTATCACTTTGACTCCGGGCATTGCGCTTACGGCGTCGTGGGCTGTAAGCGGCACGGTAAACAGCAGTTCATAGTCCTCGCCGCCGTTGAGTGCGGCGGTAACGAGATTCATGTTCAGCTCCTCGGCCATCACGGCTGTCTGGTAGTCGATCGGTATTCTGTCTTCATAAACCCGGCATCCTGTGCCTGAGGATTTGCATATATGCAGCAGCTCGGACGACAGGCCGTCGCTCACGTCGATCATAGCTGTGGGGGTGATGCCCGCTTTGGCAAGTCCGGCCACAATGTCGCGGCGGGCTTCCGGCTTAAGCTGGCGTTCTACAAGATATTCCTTGCCTGAGAAGTCAGGCTCGAAGTCAGAGCGTCCGGCCGATGCCGTCTTTTCCCTTTCAAGGAGCTGCAGCCCCATATAGGCTGCGCCCAGATCGCCGCTCACACAGATCAGATCCGTGTCTTTTGCGCCGCTTCGGTGCACCACATCCGAGGCCTTGGCATCGCCGATGCAGGTGATGGAGATCACCAGACCCGCGCGCGATGATGTGGTGTCGCCGCCCACAAGATCAACACCGTAGACTTCGCATGCGAGACGTATGCCGGAATACAGTGCTTCGAGATGCTCCACCGTGAAGCGTTTCGACACGCCCAGTCCCACCGTGATCTGTCGCGGAGTGCCGTTCATGGCGTATATGTCGGAGAAATTGACTACGGCGGCTTTATATCCCAGATGCTTCAGCGGCACGTATGTGAGATCGAAATGCACGCCTTCGAGAAGCATGTCGGTGGTCACCAACACGCGTGTGTCGCTGTCCTCACCGTACTGCATCACGGCGGCGTCGTCGCCTACGGCGGTGACGGTCGAGCCGTTATGCTTTTCCAGTCCGGCGGTGAGACGGTCGATCAGGCCGAACTCTCCGAGCTTGGCTATTTCGGTTTCCGGAAGCTCGGCCATTATTCTTCGAAACGGCTTACGAGTTCACGCATGATCTCCATCATGCGGGGCTGTGCGGCTTCAGCGGCTCTCTGCACGTCTTCGTGTGTGGCCACTTCCACCACTCCCTCCACTCCGAGGTCAGTGATGACGCTCACGCCGAACACCTCCATGCCGCCGTGACGGGCCACGATGACTTCAGGCACCGTGCTCATGCCCACAGCGTCGCCGCCGATGCGGTGGAAATAGCGGTACTCGGCCGGAGTCTCGAACGTGGGACCCTGTGTGCCTATGTACACGCCTTGCATCACGCGTATGCCTTTTTCTTCGGCGATTTTCAGAGCCTGCTTGATGAGTCGCGAAGAGTATGCGTCGCTCATGTCGGGGAACCGTGTGCCGAGTTCGGGGAAGTTTTTGCCGCGGAGCGGATGTTCCGGGAAAAGGTTGATGTGGTCGGTGATGATCATGATGTCGCCGATCTCGAATGCCGGGTTCATGCCACCTGCGGCATTGCTTACGAAGAGGGTGCTGATGCCAAGTGCTTTCATTACGCGCACGGGGAAAGTCACCTGTTTCATGTCATATCCCTCGTAGTAATGGAAACGACCCTGCATTCCCATCACGCGTTTGCCGCCGAGAGTGCCGAAAATCAGGTTTCCGCTGTGGCCCTCTACTGTCGACAGCGGGAAGTTGGGTATGTCGGTGTAGGGGATGAACTGTTTGTTTTCGATATGATCCACAAGAGCGCCGAGACCGGTGCCGAGGATTATGGCCGTTTTGGGCATTTCGCCTTCCACGCGCGAACGTACGTAGTCGGCTGTTTGTCTGATCTGTTCTAACATGTCGGTTAGGGATTTCTGTGGTTATGTTTGAATAATAACGTGATAATCACGTTGAATGTTTTGGCTTTGTCAGCGCTGACATGAGCGTTTCCTCGAAATCTTCGTCGCCGGCTGCGTTTTCGGATGTGGGATTGGGAATGAACTCCACTTTGACCGGAATATAGAACAGCCGTTGCGCCAGTGAACGCGGCACGAAGGCGAGCGAGCGCAGTCTCATGGCGTCTTTCTCGGTTGTGATTATGAATGTGCGTTCCGGATCAGGCATTGACTTGCATTTTTCAAGCAGACGTCTGATGTCCTGACGGTCGAAGTTGTGATGGTCCGGAAAGATCAAGGCCCTTACTTTAGCTCGGTAGCCTTTAAGGTACTTGATGAACGGCGCGGGATTGGCCACTCCGGCCATGGCCAGAATATGGTCCGATTCGGTCATGGCGTTGAAAAACGGAGCTGTGCCTGCTTTGTCGGGAAATACGGCCACGGGTGAGCCGTAGGCATACTTCGTGAAATAGAGTTTCTGCCATGGAAACATATTAAGATGTTTCACAAACAGTCGGTAGTCCATCGGGCGCATTTCCGGCGGGCATTTGGTCACGATGACTATGTCGGCGCGTTTCAGAGAGTCTGACGATTCGCGCAGGCGTCCGGCCGGCAGCACGGAGTCTGAGAATACGGGGCGCGAGTGTTCGGTGAGGACTATGGCAACGGTAGGCTTCACATAGCGGTGCTGGAAAGCGTCGTCGAGAATGACGAGATTGATCGACGGGTCTATGGCCCTGAGTTCGTCAATGCCTTTGCACCGGTCCTCGCATACGGCCACGGTCACATCCTTGCCGAATTTTCGATAGATCTGATACGGCTCGTCGCCTATGTCCTTTGCTGTGGATTTAGGCGTAGCAAGGATGAATCCGCTTGTGCGCCGGTTGTATCCGCGCGACAGCACCGCTATGTTGAAACGGTAGCGTAGCAGATCGACCAGATACTCCGTGTGGGGGGTCTTGCCGGTGCCGCCTGCGGCTATGTTGCCCACCACCAACACCGGAATGTCAAATTCCCGCTGGGCGAGGATGCCGAAGTCAAACATTTTGTTGCGTGTGCCCGTGACCGCTCCGTAGGCCAGCGAAAGCGGCTTGAGGAGCAGGGTGGATAGTATGGGGTTTACGCGTTTTTTCTTCGACACGGCCTTACCGGGGATTTGTCTTAAATGGATAGTTTCTGTTTATTTTATTACGATGGTTTCCATGCGTGACTGCACACGCGGAGCATTTTTGATCTGATGGAGGTGGCGGTACAGTTCGAGAGTCTCGGAGTCTATGCCCGACACTTCGGCCAGATCTTCCATCTCAAGCAGTTCTTCCCACCATTGGCTGTCGGTTTTGGGATAGGTCGCCACCTGATATGATTTCAGACCGAGGTCGGCTGCCATGCCGGTGATGGCGGTGTGTAGTGAGCCAAGACGGTCCACCAGACCGATCTGCTGTGCGGTAGCGCCGTCCCATACGCGGCCTTCGGCTATGGTTTTGATTGAATCCTGACTTATGTGGCGCCCTTCGGCGCAGCGGCGGGTGAACAGGTCATAGCCACGCTCTATGTAGCGTTGCATTTTTTCTTTCTGTGCAGGTGTCATGGGAGCGAGCAGCGACGGGAAATTACCGTTGCTGTTTGTCGACACGGTTGCTGTGTTTACTCCTAATTTGTCCGTTACCAGACCGCTGATTTCAGGAATCATGCCGTAAATGCCTATGGAGCCTGTCAGTGTGGCCGGCTGAGCGTAGATCACGTCCGCTCCGCAGGAAATATAGTATCCTCCGGATGCTGCCACGTCGCCCATCGACACGTATAGCGGCAGTCCTGTGCGCTCCTTGAACTGTTCGAGCGCTTCCCATATCTGCTCGGATGCAAATGCGCTGCCGCCCGGAGAGTTTACGCGCAGGACCAGTCCGGCCAGGTCGGAATCGTCGTTGTCAGCAAGATCAAGTATCTGTTCGGTCATCTTGTCTCCAGTGATTCCGGAGTCTCCGCTGTCGGTTATTTCGCCTGCTGCATAGAGCACGGCTATTGTTTTTCTGTCTTTTTTCTTCGACGATGCCACATCAGGCAGATAGGAGTAGTCAGACAGGTCGACAGCCGTTACATAATCTTTGACCGAAACGGTGTTGACGTCATCGTATTTGTCCTTTCCTGCAAGTTCGGCCACATGGCTTTCAGCTTGATGGCGGTAACCGAGGGTGGTAACGATTCCGTCGGCGAGCAGTGAGTCGGCCGGTGAGGTCATAACCAGTTCATCGGCCCAGCGGTCTACCGTTTCGGGCGTTTTGCCGCGGTTTTCGGCTATACGGTCCTTTATTGAGTCCCATATTGAGTTCATGTAAACTTCCTGCTGCATGCGGCTTGCGGGACTCATGTCTTTGAGTATGTACGGCTCGACGGCGCTTTTGAATGTGCCTACGCGGAGCACCTGCATCTTCACGCCCATTTTGTCCAGCAGGCCTGTGTAGAACAGGGTAGTGGCGCTGAGTCCGTGTATGTCCACTGCTCCGATGGGATTTAGCCATATCTCGTTGGCTCCGGATACGGTGTAGTAGTCGCCTTGGGTGTATGTATCGGCGTATGCCATCACCCATTTGTCGGGGCGTGACTTGAAGTAGCCGATGGCTTCCTCGATAGCCTGAAGAGATGCTATGCCTGCCATTGCTCCGCTACAGTCCACGTATATGCCCTTGATACGTGAGTCGTGTGCGGCTCGGTATATGGCCGCGGTAATGTCGTTGAGAGTCTGCGCTTCCGTAAGTTTACCGTATATGGCGTCTGCAATTTTTGCGGGATTTTTACGTTCCACGATCTCGCCGGATAAATCCAGAGTGAGCACAGATCCTGATTTTACGTCGGATTTGATCTCGCCTGTTGAGTCAATGGAGCCTATTGCGGCTACGATGCCGGCTATCAACAGGAAAATACCTAACAGCACCGACATCCAGATCGCTGCCATTGAGCCTAAAAATGCAAGAAAAAACCGCTTTATCATAGTTATAATTTATATATGATTGCTTTTTTTGAATTCATGTTGATGACGGAAGGCTTCTGCTGCATGAGTCTGACCACGGCCGATGCGGTAGGGGCCACTCTCCGTAGCTGTCTGGAAGAGAATGACGGAGCGGCGGCTATGGCCGGGCATGACGGCGACTCTTCATGAAACTCTACATGCGGAAGTCTGGCTCCAAGAGCCTTGGCTGTGTCGGCTGCACGCACAAGCGATCCGGTGGACACTTTCACCGGGCCGTCGCCCTGTTCATGCAGCGCACGGTAAATGATCACCGCGGTGCGCACCGCTCTGGCAGCTGTATTGTGAAGAGAGCAGATGTTGAATCTGCCGGTAAGTTCCTGGCCCAGGCGCAGACAATCGGCCGCTGAGCCTTGTACCTCGATAAATTCCGGGCGCGGTGGCAGCGATGCCATGCGTGGCACGAGCATGTCCACTATGATATGGCGCTGGCGCAGCGCTTCGAACAGATACACATCCTCAGGTTCTGCCGCACATATCATCAGTTTCTCGTCCCGGTGGAATTCTGCACATATCGCGGCCACGAAGTTAGCTTCCGATTCCGGTGAAAACGGATGGTGGTCGGGCAGGGAACTGTCAATAAGTTTTTTCAACCGGTCCGGACGAATTTCGTCGCCGAGTATCACATCAAGAATCACGTATGCCATTTCCCGAAATGTCATGTCGGCGGCATTCCGGTAAAAGGCGTCCGGGATGGGGCGGATCCTTTCCGGACGCGGTTCGCTGTGATTGACGAGGTACGGATGCATCGTTTTAACTGAAAAAAGATGAATGGACAGCGTTGAGAGCCTGTTTGACATGCGATGCCGGAACCATGCAGGCCACTGTTGTGTCAGAGTCGTTGCGTGGAGCCGTGAGCACCGGTATGCCCTCCTGGTTCAGGGCGCGGCGAAGCATTTCAGCGGATTCCGGCATGCTGCGCAGGTTGCGTCCAACTATGGCGAGAGTGGCGAGAGAGTCCACCGCTTCGATGGCATCCACGTCGCCCGACGTAAGCTCTGCTGCAAGTTCCTCGCGCAGCACGCTGACAGCTTTGACGCTGTCGTTCTGGCGCACGCCGAATGTGCCTGCCGTAGGCGATGCCAGAAACATGTCCACTCCGTTTCTGGCCATGGAGTTGACCACTCTTCCGAAATCGTGGAATGTGCGGCCCACTACCCTGATCAGAGCCGTGTCGGCCAGAGATGTGACACCTTTGACGGTCATCTCCGTCTGGTTGACGCGTTCGGCTATCATTGTGCCCGGGGCGCTGGCGTTGAACGTGTTTTTGATGACTATGGGAATGTTGCGGTGAAAGACCGGATAGATTGTGGGCGGGTAGACCACTTTGGCTCCGAAGTTACAGAGCTCCATGGCTTCCACGAACGACAGGCGGTCTATCACCCGGGCGTCGGCCACGATTCTCGGGTCGGCTGTCATGAAGCCGTCTACGTCGGTCCATATCTCAAGAATCTCGGCGCCGAGTTCGGCGGCGATGATGGCGGCTGTATAGTCGCTTCCGCCGCGTCCAAGATTGGTCACCTGCGCGTTTGAATCCGAAGCGATGAATCCGGGCACTACGACCGTATTGGCCTGCTCCAGCGGACCGAATGCCTCCCGCAGCAGTGACGATGTGGTCTCGGCGTCCAGCACATGTTTGCCAAACCGGGACTGCGTCCGTATGAACGAGCGTGAATCAAGCACCGGAACGCCCAGTATTCTGCTGACTATGACGCACGACATGCGCTCGCCGTAGCTCACGATCATGTCGAGGGTGCGCGGCGTAAGTTCTCCCAGCAGGCATATCGCTTTGTAGAGCGTGGCCAGTTCGTCGAGCATGGCGTCGGTGATGGCGAGCACTTCGGCCCGTGATTCCGCCGGCACCACACCTTCGATCACTTCATGGTGCCTTGCCGTGACGATTTCAAATTCGGTTGTGTAGGCATGGTCACGCGAAGCTGCAAGATTGGCCGTGCGTATCAGCCTGTCGGTGATTCCGCCGAGGGCCGACACGATGACTATGCAGCGGCTTTGCTGGCTCTCAACTATAGCTTTGACATGACGCAGGCTTTCGACCGTGCCTACGGATGTTCCGCCAAATTTGAGTACTTTCATCGATTATATCGTAGTGTCGAAATAGCAGTTTTTGTTGAAAATAGGGTTTCAGAGTGCAAACTTAAAAAAAAATCCCCAATTATCGCGCTTGACGCGTGAGTTTTTGGAATAGGATTTTAACATTTTAACATCTGCTTTCAGAGGGCGTCAAAGCCTTGGCGGCGCATGGCTTCCCTGGTGTGGTATGACATGCCTTCGCTGTAGTACGACAGGATATGTGCGGCCCAGTCATTGTCGGAAGTAGTGCCGGAGCGGGTGGCGTTGTAGCGGGTCACGTCGGCATCGTATGCCCTTAGGTCTCTCAATAGGGTTTCGTCGGTAGCGTAACTGTCGGTGAATATCAGGGCGCTTTCAGGCTGTTTGGGGTGCATGTCGGGCAGCTCGCGCGGCACTCCGATGGCCAGTCCGCATACGGGAAACACGCCTTCGGGGAGGTTCATCAGCGAGCACACGGCTTCGGGATCGGCCGTGCGTATGAATCCTATCGGACAGCAGCCGAGCCCCTGCGCGTCCACCGCCACTATGGCGCTCATCATGGCCAGCGACGCATCGACAATTCCCACTACGGCGCCGTCCATCGTGGCGGCAAACGGAGGGATTTCAATGCCTTTTTCCCTGCCGATAAGAGTTATCTTATGGTAATCGGCGCAAAACAGCAGAAACCGTGAGCACGTCTTGATCTGTTTCTGGCCGGTTATAGCTTCGATCTTGAGTTTCAGCTCCTGTGAGGAAATGTCTATCACGGAGTATTGCTGGCCGTTGTAGCTTGTGGGGGTGTTGCGTATGGCGTCGAAAATGAACTGCATCTGTTCGGGAGTGACGGCTTCGCGTTCGTAGCGACGTATGCTCCTTCGTTCCAGCAGCGTGTCCTTTACGTCTTTCATCTTGATGGCTGTTTGATATGGTTATGCACACAAAAAAAGCCTCATCAAAGGATTTGGAAGAAACTCCGAAAGACAGGATTTGAGTGCTTGCCGTCCTTTGTAATCTGCCTCGGTGCTTGGAGCACGTCTTCCCGGAGGAAGATGGAGCCCGCCATCGGGCGACTAAGCTTGTCTCGGTATTTCTTATATAATTGAAGAGTTTCCCAATCTGCTTTGATGTGGCTTTATGTTTATCTGTAATAATAACAATCCTCCGATCGCTATTGTTCAAGTCTTGTTTTATCGTCCTTGCAATGCAAAATTAATCAATAGGCCGATAAAATCCAAGAAAAAATGCAATTAATATTCAAAAATTCCGTGCTGTGACTTTATGGTGAGTCTCGGGGACTCTGACTCTTCGACTCTGCCGATCACCCGGGCGTCGATCCCGAAGCTGCCGGCTATGTCGATAATGGTCTGTGCGTCGGCTGGATCCACGTAGATCTCCATGCGTGAACCCATGTTGAACACCTTGTACATCTCGGCCCAGTCCGTGCCGCTTTCTCGCTGGATCATTTCAAACAGCGGAGGGGTGGGAAACAGATTGTCCTTGATCACATGGAGCCTGTCGATGAAGTGCAGCACCTTGGTCTGGGCTCCACCCGAGCAGTGGATCATGCCATGGATGCGGTGGCGCATGTCGTCGAGGATCCGTTTGATCACCGGGGCGTATGTGCGGGTGGGGGAGAGCACGAGCCGTCCAGCGTCTATGCCATCCACTGCCGTGGGATCGGTCAGCCGCACAGAGCCGGAATATATGAGTTCGGCCGGAGTGGCGGCATCGAAACTTTCAGGATATTTTTCGGCAAGATATTTGGCAAATACGTCATGGCGGGCCGATGTGAGACCGTTGGATCCCATTCCGCCGTTGTAGTCGGTTTCGTAGGATGCTTTTCCGTATGATGCGAGACCCACGATCACGTCTCCGGCCTTGATGTTGGCGTTGTCCACCACCATGTCGCGGCGCATGCGGCATGTCACGGTCGAGTCGACGATGATAGTGCGCACCAGATCGCCCACGTCGGCCGTCTCGCCGCCGGTGCTGTGGATGTCGATGCCCGCATCGCGCAGTTCGGCGAGCAGTTCCTCGGTGCCGTTGATGATGGCGGCTATCACCTCTCCGGGGATCAGGTGCTTGTTGCGGCCTATGGTGGAGCTGACCAGAATGCCTGATGTGGCGCCTACGCACAGCAGATCGTCTATGTTCATGATCAGGGCGTCCTGGGCTATTCCCTTCCATACGCTCAGATCTCCGGTCTCGCGCCAGTACACGTAGGCCAGCGACGATTTCGTGCCGGCGCCGTCGGCGTGCATTATGTTGCAGTATTCGGGATCACCGCCAAGTATATCGGGGATGATTTTGCAGAAAGCGCCGGGAAACAGTCCTTTGTCGATGTTTTTGATGGCGGAGTGCACGTCTTCCTTGGTGGCGGAGACGCCGCGCAGATCGTAGCGTTGTTGAGACATCGTGTGGTTGGGTTTATTTTGGTGGGATGAATGGGTAATCGGGTGGGGGTTATCTCTTTTTGCCTTTCTGGTTTTGCTGCTGGCGCATCATGGCCTGCTGCTGGCGCTGTGCTTCCTCCAGACGAGCCATGAATCCTGATTTTTTGCGGGGTTTGCGGGCGTTGGCCAGCATTTCCGCGCGCACTTTCTTGTCGTCCACAGCCCATTTGCGGATGGCCCATGTCTGGATGATGGTGATCAGGAGCGAGAGGAAATAATAGTAGCTCAGGCCGGATGCATAGTTGTTAAACCAGAAGAAGAATATCAGCGGCATGCCGTAGCTCATGAGTTTCATGCCGGGCATGGAGTTTCCGCCGGGCTGGCTCTGCATGTTGATGCGGGTGTAGATGATGTTTGTGGCGGTCATCAGCAGGCAGAACAGGCTCAGATGGTTGTCGAACGCCCATGAAATCAGCGGTATGTCGGCATCCCATGATATTATGGCATCGGGAGCCGAGAGATCGTGAGCCCACAGGAAAGACTCGCCGCGCAGTTCTATACATGAGGGGAAGAACTGGAACATGGCGATCAGGATCGGCATCTGCAGAAGCAGCGGCAGGCATCCCGACATCGGGTTGGCTCCGGCGCGGTTGTACAGCTCCATGGTCTTCTGCTGGCGTGTCATGGCGTTTTCCTGACCGGGATATTTTTCATTGATCTCCTTTATTTCCGGGGCGAGCACACGCATTTTGGCCTGTGACTTGAAGCTCTTGTAGGTGAAAGGGAAAAGGATGATCTTTATGAAGATGGTGAGCAGGAAGATGATAATGCCGTAGTTGGCTATGTAGTGTCCGAGGAATGTGAACACCGGGATCACTATCAGGGTGTTGATCCATCTGAACAGCGACCATCCCAGAGGGATCAGGCGTGTCAGTTCCAGATCCTCGTCGGGCGACACCCTGTCGATCGCGCTCAGGGCGGGATAGAGGTTGGGCCCGAGATAGAAATTGAATGACGCTATGGAGTCGCGAGCCACAGAATAGTTCACCTGCGATTTGGCGGTCATGTCTTTCAGATACACGGGGTCTGATTTAAGATCCAGCTGGGTCACCTTGGTGCCTGCATTGAAGGATTTGTCGGCAATGAGCACCGATGAGAAGAACTGGTTCTTGAAGGCAATCCACTTCAGAGGATTGGTGATCTCTTTTTTGTCGTCGTCCATGGCATTGAGATCATCGACTCCGTCGCCCGACTCCTTGTAGTATATGGCCGAGTTGCGTTCTTCAAACACGCGGCCCTCCTCGTTGCGCAGCATTTTCTGATGCCAGGTGAACTCCATGGTGCTTACTCCGGAAGGAATTATGCCGGCGTCGGCCATGCCGTGCTGCACCACATCCATCTTCACAAGATAGTCATCTCCTTGGGCCAGAGTGTAACGGATGCCCCACCAGGCGTCAGCCCCGAGATCGAGTTTCATGAGCATGGTGGTGTCAGACTCCGCTTCGGCAGTGAAATAGAAATCGGAGGTGTCGAATTTCTGGCTGTCGGAACGCAGAGTGAAGAAATATTCGTTGGTGTCGCCGTTCCACAGCACCACGTTGGTGGTGTCGTGGTTGAGATAGCAGTCATACTGTTTGAGACGCACGCCCGAGATCTGTCCGCCTTTGGTGCTCAGTTCCAGAGCGAGCACTTCGTTTTCAAGCGTTACGGTTTCCTCGGTGCCGCTTAGATGGGTGGCGAAGTTCTTATAGCGAGCCAGATCGGATATGGCGTCACGCAAGGTGCGCGATGCAGCAGCTGCATGCCGCGGCTCGGTGCCGTCGGCGAATTTGCCGGAAATCAGGTTATTGATGTCGATTGCCCCGCCTGCGGTCATGACCGATCCCTCGAGGACCGAATCGTTGACAACGCGCAGGTCTATGGCGTCTGATCGGAATGAATACACCGCGCCTGAGCCTGAATTGTCGGCTTTGCCGTAGAGTTTCACCGCGTTGCGCAGTGTGGTCAGATCGGCGTCGGTCAGTGTCTGTATGCGCATCGCATCTGCGGCTTCGGCGTCTCGCCGGGCCTGTGCGTCGGCTTCGCGCTGCAATTGCTCCTGGCGCTGTGCCTCGAGCTGTTCCTCGGAGGGGCGGTTAAGATACATGAAGCCGAAAATCACGGCTCCCATCAGCAGAATGCCCACAAGGGTATTTTTATCCATACTGTACTTTAATCAATAATATATGCTTGTTCGTTGTATTTTCAATTTTTTGCAGAGTCAGATCCGGCGCGTTCTTTGCCGTAGGCCACGGCGGCTTTCACAAAATCCACAAATATTGGATTGGGAGATAGCACCGTGCTGGAATATTCGGGATGGTACTGCGTGCCTATGTACCACCGGTGGTCGGGCAGCTCCACCACTTCCACCAGATGGGTATCGGGGTTTTCGCCGACGCATTTCATTCCGGCATTCTCGAAAGCCTGACGGTAGGAGTTGTTGAACTCAAACCTGTGGCGGTGGCGTTCGCTGACACGTTCACTGCCATAGGCCATGGCCGATCGTGATCCCGGGCGCAACACGCAGTCATAGGCCCCCAGACGCATCGTGCCACCCATGTCGGTCACGCTTTTCTGTTCTTCCATCAGGTCTATGACGTTGTGCGGGGTGTTGTGGTCCATTTCGGTGGAGTTGGCGTCGGCGAGTCCGAGCACGTTTCGTGCAAACTCGATCACCATGCACTGCATGCCCAGGCAGATGCCGAACGTGGGCACGTCATGCTCGCGACACCATTTCAGGGCCACGAATTTGCCTTCTATGCCACGCTGGCCGAATCCGGGAGCTATGATCACTCCGTCAAGACCGCCAAGCTTCATGTCGGCATCCTGTTCGGTGAGCTTTTCGGAATGTATATAGCGCAGATTGAGCTTGCGGTCGTTGTAGGTGGCTGCCTGAAACAGCGATTCGTTGATTGATTTGTAGGCATCCTGAAGCTCGACATATTTGCCCACAAGCCCGATGGTCACTTCTTCTTCGGCATCGTAGAGACGGGTCAGGAAATCCATCCAGGCCTGCATGTCTGGCTCGCCTTCAGGGGCCAGACCCAATGTCCGCATCACTATTTCGTCGAGATGCTGTGAGTGCATGTTGACGGGCACCTGATATATAGACGGTGTGTCGACCGACTGTACCACGGCTTCGGGCGCCACGTTGCAGAACCGTGCTATCTTGCCGCGCATGTCGGCCGGAATTTCCTTTTCCGTCCTCAGCACCAGCACGTCGGGCTGTATTCCCGCTTCCTGAAGCTGTTTCACTGAGTGCTGCGTGGGTTTTGTTTTCAGCTCCTTGGCGGCGTGCAGATATGGCACGTATGTGAGATGTATGCAGCAGGCGTCGTTGCCTGATTCCCACCGCAGCTGGCGCACCGCTTCCAGATAGGGCAGCGACTCTATGTCGCCTACAGTGCCGCCTATTTCCGTGATTATGAAGTCGTAGTTGCCGGTTTTGCCGAGCAACTTGACATTGTGCTTGATCTCGTCTGTGATGTGAGGTATGATCTGCACTGTCTTTCCGAGATAGTCTCCGCGCCGTTCTTTTTCGATTACGTTACGGTAGATCCGTCCGGTGGTGACGTTATTGGCTTTGGTGGTGGGCACGTTGGTGAACCGTTCGTAATGTCCGAGATCCAGATCGGCTTCGTGTCCGTCGGCGGTCACATAGCATTCCCCGTGCTCGTAGGGGTTAAGAGTGCCGGGATCTATGTTGATGTAGGGATCGAATTTCTGGATGGTTACGCGATAACCGCGGGCCTTAAGCAGGCAGGCCAGAGAAGATGAGATAATTCCTTTGCCCAAAGAGGAGACCACGCCTCCGGTGACAAAAATGTACTTTGTTTCCACGTGATGATCAATTTTAAGCCACAAAATTACAAAAATTTTCCGTTAATAGTCGTCACCGTAACTCTGATTTTTTCTGCCATCTCGCATTTGTTTTATAAATAGAGATTTATGGGATGTTGATAAATTTATTCACGCTCCGATGAAATTGAGACGATAAAAATCCGTATCTTTGCGTCCCGTTATGAAATACGGTTTTGACAACGAGAAATATCTCAGAATCCAGTCCGAGCACATCAAGGAGCGCATAGCCCAGTTCGGCAATAAACTTTATCTTGAACTCGGCGGAAAGCTTTTCGACGATCATCACGCCAGCCGCGTGTTGCCGGGATTCCAGCCCGACAGCAAACTGCGCATGCTCTCCCAGTTGCGTGACCAGGCCGAGATCGTGATTGTGATAAGCGCGCTTGACATCGAAAAAAACAAGATGCGCGGCGATCTGGGAATCACATACGATATGGACGTGCTGCGGCTGCGCAATGAGTTTCAGAACCGTGGATTTCTGGTAAGCTCGGTGGTCATCACGCACTACAACGGTCAAAGCAGCGCCGATGCTTTCCGGCAGCGTCTGGAGCGACAGGAGATCACCACATATTATCACTATACCATCGACGGCTATCCCACAAATGTGGAACTGATTGACTCCGACGACGGTTTCGGCCGCAACGATTATGTTGAGACTACCCGTCCGCTTGTCATCGTCACTGCCCCGGGACCCGGAAGCGGCAAAATGGCCGTGTGCCTGAGTCAGCTTTACAATGAACACAAGCGCGGTATCGAGGCCGGATATGCCAAATTTGAAACATTTCCAGTGTGGAGCCTGCCGTTGAAACATCCTGTCAACATCGCATACGAAGCCGCTACGGCCGACCTCAACGATGTGAACATGATCGACCCGTTTCATCTTGAAGCATACGGTGCCACGGCAATCAACTATAACCGTGACATAGAGATATTTCCGGTGCTGAATGCCCTTTTCGAGGGCATATACGGTGAGAATCCCTATAAATCCCCTACCGATATGGGCGTGAACATGGTGGGATTCTGCATAAATGATGACGAAGTATGCTGTGATGCGTCGAAAAACGAGATCATACGCCGCTACTACAATGCTCTGAACCGGCTGGCCCAGGGTGACTGCAACGACAGCGAGGTCAACAAGATCGCCTTGCTTTTCAAGCAGGCCAAGATCGACACCTCCTACCGCCGGCCTGTCAATGCCGCCCGCGGCAGAGCCGAGCGCAGCGGAGTGCCGTGTTCGGCAATAGAGTTGGCCGACGGCACCATCATTACCGCGGAGTCGAGTGTGCTGCTCGGACCGAGTGCGGCCCTTATACTCAACGCCACCAAGCATCTGGCCGGCATAGACCATGCTGTGAAACTGATTCCGCAGGACATGATCGAGCCGATCCAGTACACCAAGATCAACTATCTGCGCAGCCGCAATCCGCGTCTGCACACCGACGAAGTGCTGGTGGCGCTGTCTGTTCTTTCGACCCACGACGAAAACTGTCGGCGGGCTCTTGAAAAACTTCCGGAACTCAAAGGCTGCCAGGTTCATTCCACAGTGATGCTCGGCGAGGTTGACCACAAGATTTTCAAAAAACTTGGGGTGGGGCTGACCTGCGATCCCGCCCGCAAGAGCTGACGGCGCCGATATAGGAAAATGACATAATGACGACGGCTCCGAAAGCGGATTGAAATCCGCACGGAGCCGTCGCTCATTTTATAGATGAAAAAGAAACAGGCGTTTTTTTATTTGCCCACCTTGTCGCTGAGCCCGTGAACCTTGTCGGCGATCTTTTCTGCCAGTTCGCCGGTCTTGTCAAGAGCCTGGGCTGCCATGCCCTTGGCTTTTTCTTTTAATGTGGCTGACTTCTCTTCAACCTTTTTCTTGGCATGATCCTTGGCTTCGGTCAGATCTTCTTTCACTGCCTTTGCCTTCTGGCATGCTGCTGCCTCTGCGGCTTTTGCCGATACTTTTGCTGCGGTTTTCGAAACCTTTGCGGCCACGTCGGCCATCTTTTCATGTGTTGACATAGTAGTTTGTAGTTTAATTTTGGTTATACAATGAGAATTCATAGTGATAAACAACGGGCAGGCGGCCCGGGTTTGTTAACGATTCGCAAAATATTCGGCACTACCGCGAATTTTTATGTACTTTTGTTAAGTACATGACAAAAATTTGAAAACATCGAATTTTGGGGTATAAGTCGGACGCAGAAGTATTGTTGAAATCTCCTCCAAACCATACTTGACAAGCGACTTTGCCTTTCTTCCATGTTTCAGAATCCTTATCGGTTTAATATTTATATCTTTATGTTCACCAACGAGATACGCCCATACAAGAGCCATGCAGACCATCGCGACAAGTCTTGCGATGCGGTCCATATCACGCATATGGGTATCCTCGATGTTGAAGCCGGAAGATTTCATGGCTCTAAAGGCCGTTTCTATCTCCCATCGTTTTTTGTATGTCAAAATCGCCTCCTCGGGCCGATTGAAGCATATGAGAATCTGCAATTCCGGAACACCATCGGAGTTTTTGATCCGGCTGCCGGCAAGATAGACATACTCACCTTTGTGAAGAAAGAGCGTATGGAAGAATTTCTCCTGACCGACCTTCAAATCATTGAACAGCCACCAGGCTCGGATTCTCTCACCGGTGGAAGGCTTGACAATCCAGAAGTTCTGACGTATTCGGATGTAATACCGTATGCGACGGCTGTTGAGCCATCCTGTCCATTCCTTTCCGATGAACTCGCGGTCTGCCACAAGGCAGTCGATGCATTCTGCTCCGAAAAGACGGATAAAACGTTCCATAATCTTCTTGCGTTCCTCCCGGTTGGAGTTGCCACGTTTAGGAAGAAGGCTGAATATCAAAGGGAAGGCAATCCCTTTATAGGTGATGCCCAACATAAGAATATTGATATTGAACTCGCCGAACTT
>VSNE01000448.1 GCA_009774155.1 Lachnospiraceae bacterium | reverse complement strand
ATCTCCGAGAAGGTAGATGCTAGGGCGGCGCGGGGGGACTCCCCAATACTCAGCATTAAATGTCCTCCATGCGGTATCAACCGTCCCCCCTCGTACCATTCCGGCTCTTGTCCATTCAGATTTAGGCAGAGGAATACGGGCTTTTGTGATTTTTTCAAGCACGGTTCTAAAATCCTGTCTATCGTTTGATGAAAAAGCACCGGGTACGTTTTCCCAAATAATGAAAGCTGGGTATACTCCATTTGTCGATTCCCTCATTTCTTCTATAATTCTGATTGCTTCAAGGAAAAGCCCTGATTCCTCCCCGGCTAATCCTTTCCGGTTCCCCGCCACGCTCAAATTCTGGCAGGGAGAACCGAATGTAATAATGTCCACTGGCGGCACTTCATCACCCTTTAGCTCCGTCACGCTCCCAACGTGCATTACTTCCGGAAAATGCCTGCTGGTTATGCTGATGCAGTTCGGTTCTATCTCCGCCGCCCATACGGGGATAATCCCGCACGCCTGCGCCGCAAGCATAAAGCCGCCTATGCCGTCAAACAGGCTTCCCATTGTCAACTGTCTTTCCATTCCAACCGCTCCTAATCATAGCTTTCTAACCGCTTTACCCTTTCTTCAAGGCTTTTCGCCCGCTCCTGCAGGATATGTATTTCATACGGCGTCGCACCGGATTCCTCATACAGAAACAGTTTTTCGACTGCTGCCTGCAGGCTGTTTCCATCTAACAGAGCAGGCTTTCCCTTCCTCATGCCCGTAAGCCGCCTTTTCTCCGGTTTATCCCGTTTTCCCTTTGCCGCCTGCGGCCGTCCTGCGGCTTTCATGCCGCTTGCAATCAGGGAAGCGTGCGGAACCTCTGGCGGAAGCGGAAGCCTTGCGCCATTCAGCGTTATGCCTTTCATATATCCAGCCCCCAAACTTCCGCCATGGTTTCCTCCTGATACCGTTTCGTTGATAGCTGGTACATATACCCGTCTTTTTCAAAACCGACAAACGGCAGCCCTGCTTCATGGAACGCTATCAGGCTGCTTGCGCTCCCTACATGGGTGTCAAGTATCTTCCAGCCGCTCTTTATATATTTCTGGATAATCCACCGATACAGATTGACGGGCTTCTGTGTCGGGTGTATCCGCTTTTCATTCAGCCTTTTATTGCCCTGCTGCACCGTTCCCTGTTCTATGGATTTCCCCTGAAACATTCCCCGCCACATATACCGGAATACATCAATGCGGTTGTTCAAGGAATTATATGCTATTTCCGCTCCCGACTGATCCGAACCGTCATTACACTTATCCCAGATAATGCGCCCTCCTGACAGCGGATAATCAAAATAGTTGCAGCCCCATATAATTTGATTTTTCGATACCCTCATAAGTTCGTCAAAATATTCTTTTCCCGCTGGCTCATTATCCCAGCCCCGGTTCAGGTAAGGCCTGCTTTTTACATATATCCTGCTGCCGTTCTTCTGTCTGGCATATGTGCCGCGGTCTTTCCCTCCATGCTCTTTCCTGCCATATTCCGGGTCCACCACGGCAAGGTCAAAATACTTATCAGGAAATTCTTTCATCCCCTCCATGCAGTCCATGTTGTAATACCCAAATTCAAGCACCCATTTCACCCGCCATTCCGCAAATTCTTTTTTATTGCACAC
Source organism: Lachnospiraceae bacterium (assembly GCA_009774155.1). Lineage (GTDB taxonomy): Bacteria > Bacillota > Clostridia > Lachnospirales > Lachnospiraceae > Hominiventricola. The sequence goes on along the minus strand of VSNE01000448.1, from coordinate 5,853 downwards.
ATGGTACACAGCTTCCCGGAAAACATTTCCTCCGTGAACCCCTCCGGCAGCGGCCTATCCCAACATTCACAGCCGCACTCCGGGCAGACCGCTGGAACCCATGTTTTATTTTTCGGGTATGGCACGTTCTTTTTCAATGGCATCATAAGATACCCGCCCCTATCTGTTGTTTTCCTCGGTTCAATCCTCATATACATTTCCATTCCCTCCCAGATATGTAAGCCGCTCCATGTTTATCCCTCCGTCAAATCGTAATTAAACCAAAGCGTTTCCACCCTCTTAAAACCAAATTCTGCCTGCGTTGCTTTGTGTGCCTTATTCCAGCCGGACAGCACCGCATTATACATTTCATTTTCATATCCGCTGATCAGAACCTTTCCAGGGTGATTCCTTGCCATTTCCAGCAGTACAATGTGTTCCGTATCCGTCATTTCATGCCTGTACAGATAGTTCTTTCTTGTTTCATGCAGATACGGCGGGTCCAGGTAAATAAAAACGTCCTCCGTGTCATACCGCTGTAAAAGTTCCGTTGCCGGAAGATTCTCAATCTGTGCCTGTTTCAGCCTTTCAGCCGCCCATTCAAGCCTATCCGGCAATTCAATCCAGTGTTTTGTCGTCTGCGGACTGCTGCCCTGCTGGCTTGAACGGAACCCGTTTTTATAAACATTGGAACAGCTGAACCCCTGCCAGCACTTTACCGCAAATCTGCGGGCAGCCTCTATTTCATCCTGTGCTGCTTCAAAAGCCCCGTAATACTCTGTCCGGCCATACGGCGTATACCTTAACCTCCAAATCAATTCTTCCGGCTTGTCCCTCAAAACCTTAAAAAACGTATACACATTGTTATCCAAATCATTTATAGTTTCGATTCTTGATTTCTGCTTGTGAAAGAAAACCGCACCGCCGCCGAAAAACGGTTCCAGGTAAACCTTGTGTTCAGGAATAAAAGACACGATCCAATCCGCTATACGGTTCTTTGCCCCCGGATACTTCAATATGGTTTTTATTTCCTGTGTGTCCGAATCGGTCACATTCATACCCTGATATATATATATCCCCTACCTTTCCCACGGCTTCAGTTTCAACGGGTATTTCTCTTTCAGTTCCCGGCTTCTCTTCGCATTATTCTGTATAATCAACTGCGCTTCTTGTGAGATTTCAGGCGGAATAACCGTTGTCTGAAATTTCTCAATGATTTCCTGATACCTCTTGATTTCCTTCCGCAAATCTTCATCCGTGACAGAAATAATATAGACAGCGCCGCACCGCCTACATCTGAAATACCTGTATTCCAGATCACCTACACGTTTATATCTAAGATTAATTTTTATATTTCCATCACACTTATCGCACCTCACAATCTGCTTTATCCTCTTCACGTCCTCTTCACTTCCTTTTCCTTTTTTTATCCTCCGGCTCCATACACACAAGCAAAATATCATGCCCCAGTCTTTTCAGGCCACGTTTTACCGACTGTCGGATACCGTCCCATTCTTTTAACAGATCAACATTTTCCTTCTTTACCTTCATTCCTGCATCTCCTTCAAAAGCTCAAATACGAACGTCTGTTTATATACTCTTTCCAGCTTTCTTTCCTGAACGAACCCCCATATACATACCTGTTTGCAAATTCAAGCTGTGCCTTGTTTGGGATTATCCCCATGCGCTCATTTCTTTCCGCCTGAGCATACAGACGTATGCCTTTATGCTTTTTCATGGATTCCACCCGGTAATCCGCATTCTCAAGATCACTTCCCACCAGCACATATACCATAACTTTATAGGGCTTCACCCCGTGTTCCCCAAACAGCCGTATTACCTTGTCAATGTGCGCTATCTGCCCTATGGTGTCGCAGGAAAACCGTATGTACCTGATCCATTCAAGCCTGCACAAAATATCTGCTATTTCAGGCGTCACAAGCCTTGCATCCATGCCCTGATTTAAGTCAATCCGATACCCGGAACCTATCAGGCTTTCAAGCTGTCCTATGCCGTATCCGCAAGCTAAAATATTGTTATCCATGAGCACCAGTTTATCCGTGTCATACCTCACCAACTGCTGCCATGTCCTGTACGGCTTTATCCCGCCTTCTTTCAGCGGAACCAGACACCACGGGCATTTGTTGGGGCATCCCCTTGTAATGTACCCTATCGCATAGCCGCACTCCGGGTATATGGAATAATCCGGATAAACATCTTCTATTTCCTGCGGAAGAACTGCTTTTAAATCATACCCGGTTCCGCCCTTTATGGTATCAGGCGGCAGGTTCGGGTTCTCTGCGGTAAAATCGAATATCTTTGAAGAATACACCCGGTCATACTGCTGCCCCTGCCGCCACCACTCCACCGTATCGCCCTGCATTTTATGAAAACCCGATATCTTCATAAGGGCATAGTTCGGGAATGTCTTATGTCTGAAATGCTCCCGCTCCGCGTCATGCAACCCTATCCGCATTTATGCCTTTCCCTCACCTTTTAATCCTCCTTAATTTGACGTACACCGCCCACCCGGTAAACTCGTTATATTCCCATTCAATCCTAGACGGCTCATAATCTGGAAACTGCTTCCGCCAATATTCTTTATCTTCCGGCGTTCTGCTTAACTCCCTGATTTTTCTGAAGCTGTACTTGCTGTCATTCTTCCTGATTACTGGTTTTTCAAGGTTCTGTGAACAACTGTACCGCTTGCACCCTTTCTTCCGTTTCTGCATATAGTTGCAGCGGGCCTCTATACCGTTTTCGTTTGGCTGCAGCCTGTCAGCATTACAGAACCCCATGCTGATTTTTCCCTTTTTACCCTTAACCTTTTTGCTCCACAAGCCCTCTATGAAATCCCTGTCCAACCCGCCATTGATGATTAAGTGGTGATGCACCCTTACAGGCTTTGCCCTTTCATCCGCTTCCCCCTCTTCATCTTCCGTGCTGTATTCAGTGACCGCCATATATTTTAATTCCAGCTCCTTTTTACCCATGTGGTACTTAATGCGCCTTATGTAGTTTTCCAGGTCATTAAAAGCCTGCTCCAGTGTGGCCGGCAGAACCGCATAGGTGCAGTCCACACACAGATCACCCTTTCCGAAATTCGTATTCCCCAACTGTACGAACCTCCTTTTGGTATTTTTCTCATTCAGGTTTTTTTGCGTCTGGGATGATTCCCTGCTTTTTGCCCCCCTGCTCCTTTTCCGGTTACTGCATGGAATCACATCCACTTCCAGATAATTTTTACCGCAATATATTTTTTTCTCCCGTACAAACCTCCTAATGCCTTTCCTCTTCACTATCCTATGTCCTCCTATACATTCCTTCCCTCATACACAGGATAGAACACTTATTTTGACATGTTATGTTTTTATACTTTCGTCACAGTGTTAATACCCTATACAAGTTTCCGAACGCACCCGCCCGATGCATCCTTTTTATTCAATCCATCGAACCGATGTATTGACTTTTTAAAAAGTCCATAGTACAATGAATACAGCAGGTTGAGTTCATTGGACTATGGACTGTTAAAAGAAAGCGTTCCGCGGTATGCCACTATCCGGAGAGGCTTTCTTTTTTTATTTCGGTTGTCAGGGTGCAATCCACAAACCCGCCGCAATCCTTACATTTGGTTGTGTAAATAATTCCAAATGCCAATCTGCCGCATTTACGGCACTTCAGCTTCCAGTACGGATAATCCCCGGACTGTACGTTTATGACAGGAATATAGGGCATACTGCCGTCTCCTGAATCCTCATAAGCCCTTTTTATGTCCTCCATGAATGAATCATTGTCAAACACATTCCCAATCACTTTCATACGGTTTTCCTGTGCCTGATCCATAATCTCCCCGGTCATGAAATCAACTAAGTCCAGTTCCCCGCCGTTGCCGAGCACCGCCACGCAATAGGAATGAACAACTTTCCCCGCCTGATCTAAATGGATGAACCGCACAAAATCATTTTCAAAAACCGGCCTGCCTGCCAAATCCTCCGTTCCGGAATCCCTGCACAGCGTCTTTATGTCGATTGCGTACACGTTCGCCCCCGGATATCCGCCTTTGTCTATGTAATGCCCTTTCGGCCTGTCTTCGCTGCTTCCCGGCCTCCTGGCCGGTTCCGTGATATAATCCCCCTCTACCCATATGGAGAAAGGCGCCCCTTTCCCCACTTCTGTTTTTGCCCTGCATCTCAAGAACTTCCGCCCCCTCTCACAAGCAGTTCCGGATTTTGGTGTACATTTCCTATAACTTCCATTTTTTCCGTATCGCACCGCCCTCTGGCATCCACGCAAGGAAGCAGAACAGCCCCGTTTCCAAGCCAGATAAATATATAGGTGTTCAGCCTTACAATGTTCTTTCCTCTCGCGGTAAAACCTTTAGGCGGCTTTAATTCCCGATCTAAGACGGCCTTTCCCACTTCAAACAGCCTGACTTCCCCGTCCGGAAGAATCAGCTTTGTAATATCCCCTGTATATATGCCGGTCCCTTTCCTGTCGTAATACTCTGTATACTCCCCCAGCGTCCCCGGCATGATCTCATGAAAATCCCCGTCTGGCATCCCGATCTCTGTAACTTCTTCCGTCTGGAACCCATAAGACGGCAGGCCGTAAACCATTTCCCCGTCATGTGTCAGTCCTCTATATTTCACCTTTCTGTCCTCCTACCCGCATGAATAAATAGAATGAAGTTTTATCGCTCTTTTGTTTTTCTTAATGCTTTCCTCCGTGTGCAAGCCGTCGTCAAAGAACGCGCAATATACACCCCCGCCAACGGTTGCCATAGCCACGATAAAGCCCGGTATCCGGTGGAAGCTGCACTTCTCCGGGTTCTGGTACACTATGTAGATTTTTTCTTTCCTCGTTTTCTTGTCATTATCCATTTTTCTAAAAACTCCTATTGCCGCTGCCAGTTTTTTCTCTCCAAGCTATTTAAACAGCCGCTTTTTCGGGCTGCTGTTCTCCCTCTTCATGCACCTTCACTGTGATTGACAGGTTTTCTTTCCTGGAAAGAATCAATGCAAGCGTTTCAAAGAACCGCTGCGCATTAAAAGTTCCCTCTACCTGAATGCCTGCTGCTGCAATCTCTTCTTTCATGTGCGCCACCTCCTGCGTCTTATTCCTTCAGATACGGGTTATAGCGATCATGTGTTGGCCCGACAAGCCGCCTTACAGCCCTGAGCGCTGCCCGTTTTACTTTCTTCATGTGGTTTTCCTTTCTCACGCCCGCAGCCGGGGCGGGCGTGTTATGATGTCCTGATTGCCCCGGCAGCTAACTTTTTCATGAGGCTTGCGCCGTTCAGGAAGTCAAAGAACCGTTCCTTTTCCCGGTTATTCAGTAACTGAACAAATTCCATTACTTTTTCCGTTTCCCTGCTGTCTTCCTGTGCAATCATGGTTTCTGTTCTCTTTTCCTCTGCCATCCGTCTTCCCTCCTTCCTTTTTCCTCCGTCCCCTGATACAATGGAAGTACCGTTGTCGGGCGGCAATTCCATTGAAGGGGGGCTATGTCAGATAAATTTCTATTGCCCCGGTTTCTGCGTCTTTGCTTATTGCGAAAAGAATTTTCTTTTTCAGCTCTTCTTCCTGCTCTGGGGTCAGTGTGATTTCTTCAAACTCCGCTTCCGTCAGGTCTATTTCTCCCGGCATTGTTTCTTCCAGTTTTCCTACTGCTGTCACAACTGCATTTAATGTCCGTATCTCTTCGCAAAGTTGCTCTGATACTGTTGGTTCTTTGTGTCCAACGTACACCGTGCCGCCCTTTGATTTATCCTTTTCCGGCTGCGTTATTTTGATTTCTGCCGCTGATATTATCTTTGCTTGTTGTCCGTCAGATTAAAAGGAGGTACATCCGTCACATTAAAACCAGGCTGATAC
>VSNE01000447.1 GCA_009774155.1 Lachnospiraceae bacterium | reverse complement strand
ATGTATCTTTACACTTGTTTTAATTAATTCCCTTTTATCTTCTATAGAAGAATCATAATTATACCAATCAATATGCAGGTCATACGCCAGTATATCAAGCAGTTTTTCCGGCAGTTCGTCAATCCTGGCATAAATGATATTATTGCAGATCAGTCTTGCATTTTCCTGTAGTTCCCTGGCAATTATCTGGGACAGCGCCTGCATGGTTCTATCCTGTTTCAAAGCTGGCGGAAGTGTCCTTGTCAGGTCTATATTGAAAATGTCCCTATTCATCTTCCGTTCCCCCGTTTACTGTCTGCGGCTCCCCGTTAAGGGCTGCGACACATTTTTTTTCCAGTTTCATAAACTGCGGTTCCCGGATTTCCGCACGTTTGATTCCCGTCTGCATAAGCAGGCCGTGAAAATAGGACGGGTTTATGTCGCGCCCCATTTTTTCCGTCTGCCATGCTATATAGTTCTGTACCGCCGTTTCCACATTCTGTATGATTTCAGACGTTGCCGCATTCTTTTCTTTCGGGATATAATAGGTGATATCTATCCGAAAAGGCACAGTTTCCGGTGCCGACACCTGTACAAAATCACACATGGGCCTTATGTCTTTTGCGCTCAATTTTGCTTCCACCTTTTTCAATATTTCTTCTCCTGGCAGTTCCCCGTTGTGAAGCATTACCCGAATATCGGCAAATCCCGGTGCTGGAGAATCCGGCATAATGTCAGAAATCGCACTGGAAGCACTTTTTCCGTGGTAGATATAGCCGCCCTCCGGCCCAGCCGTGGAATAGCTTTCCACGCTTTCCCGCATACGGTTGTAAAAATCATTGTCGCTTTCCCGCTCCGTCCCTCCCCCGCTTTCCGTGACGTTGTAAACGTCTTTGAAATAAAGGAACTGTTCATCGACCATCTTGTTTATCTGTCCCGGAACAAACCCGTTCCCCGCAGTTCCCGCCGTAAGGCACATTGCCGGAACCTCCACATAATTCTGTCCGGCTGGAAACATAATGGTTTCCGTTGTCCTGAAAATGATTTCTCCGTCAACCGTTACCTGTATTGCCTGGGGAATGGTGTAATTTTCTTCCTGTTCCACAGACAGTTCAAAACGCAATATACACGTTGCAGGTTCTGGCGGCAGTCTGTGTACATTGTAGAAAATTTCCGCCAGTGCATCCAGAAATTCCCCCACAGCATACCGGGGAATGTTCATCCTTGCGGAATAATTGATTAACTCCCTCTCCTGACTGATAATATCTGCCACCCATAAAATAAAAACTCTTACCGGGTCCGCCGGGTACAGCGTCCGCTTTGTTATTGTTTCATACCCTTTTATCAGTGTATTTACAATTTTTGCCGTGTCTGTTTCACAAAATTTTACTTCCGGGTAGCTATCTGGTGTATTCCTCGATGTCGTAATCGCCATTTATATTTACCTCCGCTATCGCATAAATTCTTCCGTCCGCGTGGCTGTTTTTAAAACTCACTTTCAGAATTTCCGCCCTGGGTTCAAATGTTTCTATCTTGTCAAATACGTCCGCCACACTCAACGCCTGCGCCGTTTCTATCGGTCTGTCGATAAATCCCGGATTTAACCCCAGCCCTCTTGCAAGCGGACAGTCATATTCCAACGTGTTCAGGATAAACCAGACATTTTGAAGCACTTCTTCCACCACACTTTCAGGCCGGAAACTGATTTTCCTCTCCTCTGCTGCTGATACTGTATAAGCCATTTCCTCAACCGCCTTTTTATCTGCTGGCATACTCTTCCAGCGTCACTTTGCTTTCAACCACTAGGACTCTTCCTTTTTTGTCAAACTTCTTATAAGCCTTTGAATGTTTTGTAATCACCCATTTGCTCCCGTATCTTTTCCCGCCGATTATCAGGGAGAGTATTTCCCCGGCATTCATATATTCATCAATCATTTTTATTTGTTTTTCAGGGTTCACCCCTAAAAATACGGAATGGTACATTGTGAATGACAGCTTATCGGTCTCCATTCCCCCAAATTCAAGGAGAGGCTTTTCTAAGTGTCTGTCATGTGTATGATATTTTACGGACGATTCCAGACTCATATCGTCAAAGGTCTGTATTTTTTTATCCGAAACGGAAAATACGATTTCCCCCAGAGTCCCCAGCTTTGCCATATTTAAATGCCCCCTAAAATCACTCCGTCACCATCCCCGCCCGGAATCAGCACGCACAATACATACTGCCCCGGCTCCGGTACCCATCTGCACTTTCCGCAGGCAGGGCATTTGTATTCTGTAGTACAGCTATCCGGATGGTTCTGTAACAGTTTCATGTCCCCTGACATCGTACCCTGCTGCACATATTTCACCCTTGCGGTCATTTCCCCGGCGTTCACCTTGCTGACAATCCCCACCCGCACCAGGGCCTGCAGTTCTTTTATTTCTTTATCCCCGTTCATTTAATAATCCTCCAGGCAGCTACGCAATTTCAAATCGGTTGTATATCCTCCCGTCAGTTTATGCGTTGCTGTTTCTACAATATATTTTCCGTCATACTCCCCATAACCATAAAGGCGGACTGTGATTCCGGCACAATAATCAACGTCTCCTATAACTGTGATTTGTGCTGTGGTTTCCCCTCTGTTCTTTGCCCTTAAATATTTCCTGGCTAAAATCAGGGCTTCTTCTCTGCTGTTCACCTTTTCTTCAATTTTTAATTCCTGTGCATTTTCACCGTCTCCCCCTGGCTTTGTGTAAGTAGCTTCAATCTTTTCTTTTGTAATCGGATCTGTGTAGCTTACAGTGCATTTTGCATATTCCGTATCTGCTGTTTTTGTACTCAATCTATAGCTTAGTATGTTTTCTTTTCCCTTTTTCAGCTTTTTTACTTCCGGCCTCTTCTCATACTCCGCCGCGTCAAACATAACAATCGTTTTAGAAGTCACTTTCAGGGAAATGCCCGCTCCTTTACAAAGGCTCTGCAGAAAAACAATATCCGATATGTTCAACTGTTCTTTCCGCTTGTATGCAGGGTTGTAATTTGATATGTACATAAGCTGCATACCGTTGCTTGCGGCTATAGCCGCTCCGATATTTTTCAATGTATTGTTTTCCCACACCTTTGTCTTTTCCGTCTGCCGTAATGTACTGGAATAGGGAATTGAGGTTGCCTTGATTTCCAGCTTGTCAGGCGGCCCGGAAAAGTCCACGCTGTCAATCTCAAATATCCCGCAATCATGTACTTTGTCTTTCCCGTCAGAAAGAGGATTTTTCTGTATAATAACCGCATGTATCTCCGTTCCTTTAAACGCCTTGCGTTCTTTTTCCTGCTGAGGCTGGTCTGTTTCCCCTCCTTCCACATCGCAGGCGTTTACCCATCCATACACCCTCGCTCCATCTTCGGAAATCAAATGCAGGGGATGTGCATTGCTGTTCCTTATCGTCAATCTGCACCGGGAAGCTCCTCTGTTCACTGTCGGGCTTGCCGCCATAGAAGAAATATAAACCGGACCGCCCTTAAACTGCACAATATCTCCTACGGCAAATTCTTTCTTTTGGGGAGCCTGCACCGTCTTTGCGGCATTTTTTGTATTCAGCCATTCTGTAAGCCATTTGTTCCCCCTGTCGTCAAGAGTAATGCTTATATCGTCCGTCTTATCCTCTTCATTGTCCGTATAGGTCAGTGACAGAAGATATTTTTCCAAATCCCGGGTTATGTCAACACCCTTAAATTTCAGCTTTATTTCCGTCCGTCTTGCCTGATTCCTGTTACTCAATCCCTATCCCTCTTTTCCATGGCGGCAGAGCCTCCGATATTTCCGGCTTTATATCCGGTATGGAGAGAGAAACGCCAGCCGGGAAAACCACTGTTTCCCGGCTGGCAAGATTCTCTTCCAGTATGGCGTTTTTATACATTTCATTTCCCAGCGTTTTGTAAGAAATAATATCCCATGTATCACCCGCCACAGTTACATAAGTTTTAGGCATAAGCCACCCTCGCTTTCTGCTCTTCTGCTTCTGCTAAAGCCTGCTTTACCAACACTTTTACTTTTAATAAAAGTTCTTCATTTGCCTGCCTTAAAAGGCTTTCAATTTCCTTTGCATCGCCCCCAGCAGCCTGAATCTGCGGACTGTTGGTAATATGGATCTGTATCATTCCTCCGCCGACGTTCAGTCCCTGTGCTGTCGGCGTGCCCGAATCGGTCACACCGCCCTGACGTATGACATTGTTGAAGATATTCTGCGTCTGCATGGCGGTAAATACTTTCCTGTTCGCCGCGCCCGTGATAAGCTCCGGCCCGTTTTCACCTGCTACAAACGTATCCGGCGTGCGCTCCGTTCCTTTTGCAAACTGCGGAATCTCTGGTATATTGATACCCTTTCCGCCTATGCCCGGAATCCACTCAGGAATTTTTACGGTATTCAGCCCCCGGATGGCCGTATTCAGCACACTTATGATTCCATTCACCACGCCTTTCGCTATGGATTTCAGGCTTTCAAAAATCCCGCTGAATATGTTTTTCACTCCCTCCCAGGCCTGGCTCCAGTTGCCAGTAAACACCCCGGTAATGAATTGAACAATTCCCTGCAGCACCATCATTAAGCCGTTGATAATCCCGCTTATTTTATTTACGACATTTGAAACAATTTCCTCGATGGTCGGCATCATAAACTGTATAAAGCTAATCACGGTCTGTAAAATCGGCTGCATAACAGCCCAAATATTAGTAACCGCCGTCTGTATGAACGGAAGCAGCATACTCAGAATTGATATAACAGTGTCTGCAACTGTCTGTATTCCGCTTGCAACGGCCGGAAGCACGGTGTTTACGATCAGGTTAAAAATATCTCCGATCACCGGGAATACATTTGCCTGAAGGAACGATATAATCTCACTGATTACAGGCATGATTCCCGCTACGAACTCCCCAATCAGGGCCGCCGCCTGCCCTATGAACATTTTCACTGTCTGAGCGATCGACATTACGGTAGGCATCACGGCCTGCACGGCATTCACAATTCCGGGTATTACCGTCGTAACTATCACGGAAAAAATCAGTTCTGCCACAGGTACTATGTGCTGTGTCACAAATCCCACAAACTGACTTATGATTCCCTGTATGGTTTTAAAGGCGGAAACAAAACCGTCAAATACCGCTACGCCTTTATCTCCGAATATCTCCTGTATCTTATCCCGCGCCGCGCCCAGATTCCCGTCACTGAAAACATTCTTTATAGTTTCTCCTATGCTGGATATGACGGCTACAATCTTATCAAATATCACAAGCCCCTGTTCGCCGAAAATCTTTCCTACAAAGTCCCGGATCTTATCCAGATTCTTTCTGACTAACTGTATCACCGTCACTACTGCTGTGATTGCCGCCACAATGGGGAATATTTTCCCGATTATCCCCCCGAAACCTCCGAACAGGGAGCCGCCCAGCCTTGCAAGCGGGGAAAATGCCGCTTTGAAAAGATTCCCTACCGGAGCCAGCGCCGCGCCTATTTTCCCGACTATTTTGCCGACAGCACCGCCCAGCTTCCCCAACGGGCCGCCAATGATTGCCGGACCCATCTTCCCGAAAATCCCGGTTATCTTCCCGGCCATTTTCCCAAATACGCCCAGAATGCCGCTTCCCATGCCTGCCAGCTTTGCGCCCAGGCCCATGGCGTTAAACCCTGCCAGTATCGTCCGCCCTCTGAATATCTCTAATGCCTTTTGCACCACCAGGACACCGCCGTGAATTTCCTGAAAGCCCAGCTTCGCGACTAATCCCCCGGCCTTCAGCGCCAGCAATCCGGCTGTCACCTTTGCTATCGTCCGCACCAGTTCCGGGTTTTTCTCTGCGAACTCCGCAACCTTTGAGACTACCTCCGTTATCTTCTTTACTGCTGCCGTGAACGTGGGAAGAAGAGCCTCCCCCAAACTCACCTGCAATGCGTCAAGCGCCGACTTTGCAAGCGTCATTTGCCCGTTGAAATTATCCAGCATGGTTTCTGACATTTGCTTTGCCGCCCCGTCACAGTTATAAACTGCGTCGTATAGTTTCCTAAAGTCCTCTTCGCTCGCATTAACAATCGCAAGCATTCCAGACATTGCTTCTTTTCCAAATATGGTACTTGCCGCTTCAATTTGCTGTACCCGTGACAATCCTTCAGTTGTTTTCGATAAGTCTGTTATAATATCATCGTATCCTCTTGCATTGCCTTCTGCATCCACCAGATCAACGCTCACCGAGCCAATGGAACTTCTAAGATTTTCCATAACGCTCATAAAGCTTTTTGTGTTTCCTTCATCATCGGTTAGCGAGATTCCCAGCTTCCGCATAGCCGCCGCCTGCTTGTCCGTGGGGCTTGCCATATTCGTAATGGCGGTTTTCAGACTGGTTCCCGCAACCTCCGCCTTTATGGAAGCGTTTGCCATTAAGCCGATACCTAATGACATATCTTCCACGCTGTACCCCAGCGCACCCGCAACCGGCGCAACTTTCTGGAACGTGGAACCCATCATTCCCACGTTTGTATTGGCATTGCTGGAAGCCTGCGCCAATACGTCCGAAAAATGCCCCGCGTCAGAAGCGGACAGCCCGAACGCCGTAAGTGCGTCCGTCACAATGTCGGAAGTGCTTGCCAAATCCTCCCCGGAAGCACTGGCAAGGTACATAATTCCCTCTATGCCATTCAGCATATCAGAGGTTTTCCAGCCTGCCATAGCCATATATTCCATAGCTTCCCCGGCCTGCGCTGCGGTAAACTCGGTTGTGGCTCCCATCTGTTTTGCCTTTGCTGAAAGGATATTCATGGCTGTTTCTGTTGAATCAGAACCTTCTTTAAACATAAGGCTCATTTCATTTGCTTTCTGAATTATACTAGGCAGATCATTATCCGCTACCGTTCCCGCAATGGCTTTCACCTTTGACATTTGCTGTTCAAATTCAGCCGCCTTTGTAATCGGGCCGGCATAAAAGGCGGCCCCCAATGCGGTAGCCGCCCCAATTACTCCTGCCAACTGTCCTTTTGTCTTTGAAATCGCCTGGTTGTTCCGTTCAATCCGGTTCGACAAATCCCCTATTCTCTCCTGGGACTGCCGCAAGCGTCCATACTGCCGCTGCAGGCGTTCCGTGGAAGCATCCAGGTTATCCGTGTTTATGCCTGCTGTCCGTAACCGTTCCTGCAGTTTTGTAAGGCTTTGTTCCTCGTAATCTATCGCCTGCCTGGTCTGCTCCATCTGCCTTTCGTTGCTCTTCAGCGCTTTCCGCAACTCTTCAGATGGTTTCTCCGTTTCAGACATTTCCTGCTGCAGACTGTCGTGTTGCTCCTGCAGCTCCTGCATCTTAATCCGGTTGCGCTCCAGTGCTTCCTGCTGTTTTTTATAACCGGATATATCTTTTTGAAGAGAATTGATTTTGCTTATGCTGCCCTGCATTTCTTTCATTGTCTTTGCCGCATTGGAGAATGTCTGTACAAAATTGCTCCCATACGTGGCTTTCAGTTGGAATAGTAATTCAAACTGTTTTTGTGAAGCCGCCAACTAATGCTCCCCCTTTTCCATCCTCTTCCGTTCCTGTTCGTCCTCTCTTTGGGCTTCCAAAGCATCCTGAATCCACCGCATCAGTTCTAAAAGGGTAAGATTTATCCAGAACTCCACGCCTCCCCCCGTTACGCTTGCCATTCTGAAACTTTCCTTCCTTACCCACTTTGCTATGGATTTCTGGCCTATAAGCCCGACTTCACTAAAAAATTTCTTGCCGCATTGATAATTTTCTTGAAATCCACATACGGCAGTTCCTCCATAGCGTCAAATGTAATTGCGGGCTGTGATACTCTCACAGCGACCTTGCTTAAATACACGTCAGAAATTTCCGGGCTGATCACATATCTTCCCTCCGCCGCAAGTTCATCTTCAAGGCTTGTGGCATCCTTTCCTCTCAGTCTGCCGAAATCAAAAGTAATCTTTTTATAGGTCTGGTTCTCATAGGTAAACGGTTCCGCAAACGTATGCACATATACCCTTGCATTTTCTATCCGGTTCTTTTTTTTATCCGTGCTGTCCGCTCTCTTTTCCTGTGCTGTGACCGAATCGGTCACATTCTCCGTTCCCTGGCTTGTGGTTTCAATGTTTTTATTTTCCATATTCCGAATCCTCCTGTTTTTTTGCAAAATAAAACCAGCGCCCTGCGCTGGTTGCCTTGCCGTCCGTTTACATTCCTAATGCTTCCCGGACTTTTTTCAGATAATCTTTTCCATTCACAAAACAGATATAGTTCAACGGGTCAATTTCCAGTTTCTTTACCCCATTGATATAAGTAGCATAATACCGTACCGCGTATTCTCCGCTTACCTCCGCTGTAGCCGAACTTGCTACCTTTCCCGGATTGAGTTTCTTAGGAATCATTCTTAAACAGTGCCGTACCTTTACCACTTCCACAGTTCCTTTTGTGGTGCCCTCCTGTTGCTGCGCTACTCTTAAATCAATATCATGCGGCCGCGGCTCTGTCAGGCTTATAGCATTATTTGTCACCGTCCGGAAATTGAAGGTTGCTGTCATGGCTTCTACCATTCCCAGTAAGACAGCCTCAACCTTTCCTCCCAATCCTGCCCCTGAAATTTCTTCCGTGATAAAAGAGATCTCAGGAAGAGCAACTTCACTGGTTCCCAAATAATTTTTATCATCCTCATAGACCATAAAACCGATTACAGATTCATCAACTTTTCCCATTTATCTTCCCTCCTCGCTTGTCACGCCGGATAAATAGCTGATATCATACTCTAACGCATATTCACAATCCTGCGCCGGGCTTGATGGTGTAAGGTAAATATGGTGCCTCATCTTTCCCGCTGCCAAATCAATATCACTGTTTTCCTCTTCTGTAAATTCTACTCTCCCGCCTAAAATCTTTTCCTCTGATGACAGCCCATTCAGCCACTGGTTAAGGCTTTGTGTGATGCTCTCAACAATACGCCTTTTTATGTTCCGATCCACTTTGTTCCATGTGGAAAGAATAACACTGTTTCCCACCCATTTAAACATACGGGAAACATTGATAAAATAATCTGTTACATCTGTGTTGGACGGATAACAGGCCGTTGTATTCCCCCACGATACATAACCGCCTATAAAATTCAGAGCCGTTACAATACCGTTTTTATTCAGGTAATTTGCCTGCGTTAAGTTAAGCAATACCTCCGTTCCGTCTTCCAGTACCATGCTGTCAATCTGTAATGAAGTGTTTGACGGAGACTCACACGGCGTACCGTCCCCTAAAGCCTCGTCCATATCTGTTTTTGTCATTCTGCACGCTTCATGTGTAGAATAGCAGAAAATTCGTTCCCCTAACTTCACTTTTGGATAAACCAGAATCTGCCCCGGCTTTGTGATATTGTTTCTGTTTTTCCATTCCGGCACATCCGTATACCGAACAACATTTTCTGTGTCTGCGTCAATAATGCAGACAGCTTCAAAAACCCCATTGATATTTTCCGTCTTTACGCTCATGACCGCTGCCACTTCTGAATCTGAGGAAAATCCCGGGCACAAAATAATTTCCGGTATAACTGTGTATTTTGCAAACACAAAATCGATCAGTTCCAGCCCTTTGTATTTATTGCTTTCCACATCATACCCGCCGATAATGTCCGCTTTTGTGACAAGTTCCGGGGCAACCGCGGAATACTCAATGCTTAATTCCTTAATATCCTCTGTAATATTCCCGCCCTCAATCACTTCCACTACAAGCGCATTATCCGTATAGACCAGCCCGTAATCTTCATCTTCTACATATTCCCCAATTTTCACCGTTTCCGCAATCGCTTCCCTGGGCAGTACGGCTTTTCTTTCTTCCGAAAGTTCAAATTTATTTGCAGAAAACTTTTTCCTGTGCTTTTCCGGGTCCAGGACGTTCACAAGCACTATAGGGGCGATTTTGTACAATACAAACGCTGTATATATTTCCTCGCAAAGCGTGTACTTTTTCCAATCGTCGCTATAGCCAAACGCCCGAACCGCCTCTTCGTAAGTATTACATAAAATAATATCATTGACGGTTCCCTTCACTGTATGAACCGGAGCTGTCCCTACCACAAAATGAATACCGCAATCCGCTATTACAGGAGTAGAAATGCTGCTGGGAATTTTCTTTACCCTGGCTCCATGATAAAATCCACTCATGATTATTTATTCCTCCTTTTTTCGTGGTCCAATGAAGAGACTTCATTGTAATATTTGTTCAGCAGGGTCCCTTTTTCTTTTACCCTTTTTTTGCTGTCCGCCAGTCTGTCTGCTGTAACAAGAAGCCTTTCTGCCTGCGGAATATCTTCCAGTATGTCTCCAAGGTAATTTTTAACCTCATCTTTTGTCCCGATCATCATAGCATTAGTTTTTAATGCACCAGCCCTTATTGTTGGTCCGATATAGATAAATGTTTCCTTTTCAGCCTCGTTATTTCCACTTTCAGCCGCTTTTACGGTTCCATTGGTAATTTCCCCGCCTGATGCCTTTTCAGCCTGTCTCTGGCTGTCATGCGTTCTCACAGCGGTATTATTTTTCGTGCTTTTTTCTGCTTTTGCCATTGTCTTTCCCTCCTGTTTTAATATTCTATTTTCCGGCCGATTACCGGAAGCTCCCATGTTGTCACCATCTCGCCGATTTTATAAGGCTCCGTATCATCTTCATAGACAATCATTTCCACAGGGGACTGCAGACTGAAACGGTGGTCTATTACGGTTTCTTCCAGCAGACGGAACTCAATGCGGGACAGCAGATTTAACACCTGTATATACCTCTCCTGCGGATCTTCTGAATAGGCAACGCATATAATACGCGCCATGCACTTGTTTTCGTCCTCCCCCGGATTCCTTTCATGCTTCCCGGTCAGAAATTTCACTAAGACATACGGCGCTAATTTCTCCGTCCCCTCCGGCTCCGGCAATTCCCCTATGTAAACCCCTGGCGGGCGTTCCGCTCTTTCCCCGCTGTTGCGTTTCACCCGTGCCTGCATTTTCAGGTCTGCCGTTTCTTTTTTGATAAATTCCTGCAATGCCTGCATAAGCATTATTGGCGTCATTCCTTACCCTCCATATCCATTCAAAAGGCGGGTTATTTCATGCTCCACCCTTTCATTTATGGTTTTCTGCGCTTTTTTCTCCATCTTCGGCAGCACATTGATATTTTCCGCCATGTGCGCAACAGACGGCCCATAAAGTGTTTGCGACGTTTCCCTTTTCCGGCTAAATCTTTCAAATACTCCTATACCGCTTTTCAGGTCCGCAACATACGCCTGTTCAATCTGCCCCCCGGTTCCGTTACGCAATACCGCCGCTGTCACGGTCTTTCTTTGGTTTACTTCTTTCGGGGATACTTTAAACCGCATTAAAGGGATAACCGCCCCGGAAAACTCAATCTGCCCTACAGTGCTGCTCTTTCCCGCTTTGTCCAGCTTTATCCGTCCATACTTCTTTATGGTTCCGGCTTTTACATTGTAGGTCTGCCGGATTGCCTTCGTCCCCTCCGTCCTGCCTGCTGTCAGTCCGCGGTTTATGGCATTGGAAAATACCTTATAGCGTGCGTTTTTCACGCCGGAAAGAACAGCATCAACCCTTTTTATTTGACTTCTCTTTATCTCAATCATTCATCTATGCGCTCTAATTCTAAAATAATTTCTCCATTCTCGCTTGCCACTGTGCCGATCTTATACGTTTCATCATCAATGTAAAGCGTTTTTCCTTTCCTGGGCGTGATTCCCCAGCTTTCAAGCTGTATCCTCACACCCGCGCTTACCTTATGCAAGCCTTCCGATTTATCTTTAGCAGATATTTTCCGGTTGTTTACGGAATCGGACGTAAATATGACGGGAATCTTTTTTATTTTTCCGTCATACTCAACTGTCCTTAACTCCGCAAATTCATCTGTCCGGTAGAACGTACTTTTTAAATCCTGCGCCAAAAGCTGCTTGAAATTCTTCATGGCGCGCCTTACAGCACATAGGCGATATGCCAGGCATCAACCTCATGCGGAACGGGAAGCGGGGCGGCGGACAATCCCAGAAAGCGGCGGGGCGGCCTGCGCTTCACCCACTGGTCCGGGATTCTCGTACCCTCTGCAATCCCGATCTCTTTTCCTCTTTCATCAACCACGGGAACCCCGCCGTAAAACATACTGAAAACGGCTTCCGTACTCAACATGGCAACCATATTTTCAGGAACAAGCGGCTTTTCCTCCGGCTTCCCTGCGTTCGTCCAGTCGTCAAGGAACCATTCAGAATAAGTATAAATATCAATGTTGTCCTTTGCCAGCGTCCCTATGTAGGTTGCGCCGTTGGGCAGTTCCCGCGGCTTGATTACCGCCAGATCATATCTGCGGATATCAAGCATTTTCTGCACGTTCTCGTCTTTCAGGAATGCCGCGCACGCCGATTTTCCCATCAGGCAGATATCGGTATTTACAAACCCGGTTTTCTGTACCTTTTCTTTCCAGCGGTCAAGGTCCCCCAGCGGGTCAGCGGAGGATTTTCCCCACTGTTTGGTGCCGGACAGGGTTTCCGTATTGGTGAAATTGAAATCAATTTCATAATTCAGCCCTTTGCCGATCACCGGAATTTTTCCCGTGAACAGCGTCTGGCAGCACATCCATTCTTCACGGCGGGTAATCGTTTCGTCCAGTTCCGCAAAATCCTCCTGCATTTTTTCAACCGCTCTCTGGTTCGGGCTTTTTCCGTTGTAGAGGGATTCACCGGGCCGTCTTGCCAGAATATCATCTATTGTTGTAATTTTATCCGGCGCCAGCAGCGGCGGCTCATATGTATTGGTCTGGTATCCGCTGTTGGGAATGGTTTCACTTCCGATTTTCGGATGTACGAACGGCGCCAGCTGCCGTTTGCCTTTCTTCATATCCACGTCAATTTTCTTTGTGTCAAAAGTCTGTACGTTCCTGAAAAACGTATTTCTGATGAACGTCTTTACTTTCGGCATACGCACAATCAGTTTCCCCATTGTGCGAGGGTCATAAATGCTGATTTCTCCCATGTTCTGATTCTCCTTTTCTGTCTTATTTCATGAAAATATTCAGTTTCCGTAATGCCGCCTTTAAATCTGCGGCGGTGACGGTATCCGGGTAGATCAGGGTATCCGCAAAAAATTCACCCGTCAAATAAATTACCACATTTCCGTCCTCGTCAGAATCCGCCGCGGCAATACCATAAATTTCCTCCACGGTATCCGCGGTTACTGCGGTCATGCCGTCCGCCGTCTTGCATAAAACCTGAAATTCCTCCGCGCTCTCCCCGGCTTTCATTGTGTCCGAATCGGTCACAACCGGGAAATCGCCCGCCAGCGTCATTTTGGGGGTGTAGGTTCCTAATAACTCTTTCCCTGCCATTCTTCCATTCCTCCTTGTCTTTATTTTGCCTGCGGATACATCTTGTTGATAATATCTCCGAACGGGTCAGTGTCCCCGCCCGTCCCCTCATGGCTGTCCTGCGGAACCCCGCGCATACCGGAATCCTGAACATCCTTTTCCCTGCCCTTCAAGAAACTGCTGCCCTGGGCTTTCATCTGCTCCGCCTGCTTCACAGCAAACTGCTCCGCGCTCATGCCGTCCTTGAACTTTGCCTGTTCCGCCAAATCCTCAAATCCCGGAATCGTCAGGGCGTCAATCCGCTGTATCCGCTCCCGTTCCGCTGTCTGAGCTTTCTGCATTGCCGCCTGCGCCGCTTCATTCAGCACCTGGTCATACAGGTCCTTATGCTGTGTTTTCAATTCCTCCATTGTCAGTCCCATCTTGAAATCCTCCCCATTCTTTGTTCTTTCTTTATTCTGCTTACGATTAAGATTGTTTACATAGTTTAGTAAACTTTCGGGGACATCCCCAAACTGTCCCATGTTTATGCTTACATGGTTCACGATCACCATTTCCGCATTTTCAACCTCTGTTTCTATATCAGAAAACATAAGGCTGTCACAAAATCCCTCCGTTACCGCCTGTTCCCCCGTGTACCATGTAGAAGAATCCATAAGCCCTTTTATCTCTTCGTCATTCTTCCCGGTTTTCAGTTTGTAGCAATTTACAATAGACTGTTTAATAACCTCCAGTGCCTTTGCTATTTCGGTAAGTTCCTTTTCTTCGTAACAGCCCCAAGTGTTGATTTTAGGGTTATGTATCATGAAAACCCCATTTGCAGGAATCTCCGTCCGGGTCCCTGCGCATGAAATAATAGTTGCGGCGGAACCGGCCCACCCGTCAATCTTCACCGTCACTTCTGTTCCGTTCTCGCTTAATTCTTTCAGACGAGTGTAAATTGCATTTGCCGCAAATACATCGCCGCCCCCGGAATTGATACGGACAACCAGATTTTTCACGGCTCCTATTTCTTTCAATTCTTTGTTGAATATATCCGGCGTAATTTCATCGCCCCACCACGAATAAGAAGAAATATCCCCGTACAGAATCAGCTCCGCGCTCTCTTCTTCCTGGCTTGCTATAAAATTCCAGAAATGGTTAATCTGTTCCGCCGTCTTCGGCTTCCTGACCATTGTCGGTTTTTGCTGTATCGTCATTGATTCTACCGTCCGGCTCTGCCCCGGCCTGCTGTTTTGGTCTGCCAATTCCATTTACCTCCCTTAATGCTTTTTCTTCCCGTTTCCTCTGCCTCATGTTCTTATAATAATCTCCGCCTGTCAGTTCCGTAGTCTCCCTATCACGGGTAGAAAATCCACCCTGCACCCGCAGCTCTGCCGCCTCCACTTCTTTTTTCGGGTCTAATTGTCCGGCACTTGGCCCGTTCCATTCCGCGGCGCAATACGCTTTCCGAATCAGTGGATCAGAAAAGAATCCGGGAGCCTTTATCCTGCCTTTTGCTACGGCTTCATACATAAATTCTTCAAATATCGGCTGACAGAAATCCGCCGCCAGCCATCCGCGATGCATATTAACCGTTTTCCAGAACTCCAGCAATGCGCCCCTGGAAGCAGAATAATTGTTGGAAAAACATTTCAGAACAATTTCAAAAGGCACTTCCAGCGCACACCCGATCTGTTTTATGACTGACATCACAAACCCGTCAAAATTTATATTTGGTCTTCCGGGATTTACCATATTTGCCGTTTCATTCTCCCCTAAATCAATAACGGCTCCGGGAGCAAGTTCAATTGAATTTTCATCCTCCGTATCAACAAGATATTCCTCTTCTATTCCCTCCCCTATGGGCGGTTCCTCGCTGTTATTCTCTTTTTGTATGAATACGGCCACAAGCCCGCTTACCACCGCCGCAATCAGTTCCGCTTCCGTGTATCGCTCCAACTGTTTCAGGCTTTCTATTACCGGAGAAAGGAACGGGATTCCCCGAATCTGACCCACCCGCTCTCTGTGCATGATATGTATTACATTCCGGCGCCCCGTAATTTTTCCATATGCCTCCACCCTCACCCATTCCCGCATAGGGTTCTGGTAATCGAAACTTAACGGATGATGTTTTGCAATATGGTACGCCACTACTTCCCCACGCTGGTTCTTTTCCACTCCTCCAGTAATCAGAGGGTTTATGGTTTCGGAATCCGGCGTGCACAATCTGTCAGCTTCAATAAGCTGTATTCTAAGATCATACACGGAACCAGCCCTTTTCGTGGTCGGTAACAGGGCTATAACGTCGCCGCTTAACAGCTCATTCAGGAAAGCCAACTGCTGCAGCTCATAGAAATTATCAATTCTTTCCAGATCACAGTCCGCAGAATCCGCCCACAGGGAAAATTCACGTTCAATCACTGTTTCCAGTTCCCGCGCCTGGCTTTCCGTTATATGAAGGAACTCTTCGTCAATCGTGCTTTTCAGCTTCAGGCCGGTCCCTACCACATTGGTCCTCATTGTTTTTACAGAACCCGTCGCTATCGGCGCGCCTGCATAAAGATCCCTGCTGCGCTGTCGCAGAGTATCCAGATTATCCTGAATATCCTCTTTCGCGCTCCCCCCGTGGTATATCCAGCCACGCATTGATTTTTTTATTTCGCTTGCTCCATAATTTCCATACCCTGAATTGATGATACTGATTTTTCTTTTTGCCGCCTCCCTTTTCAGCACAAAGTTTGGCGCAATATTTACCAGTATTTTATCTACAAAATTCAAATTAGTTTCACCTTCTTTCTTTGCAATATAAAAGACACTCTTCCGAGTGCCTTTCAGCATGTTCCCCATGCCTTACTGTTTTGCCTTATGCGGTTCTGCCTGCCTTTCAGTTTTCCCATGATACTATTATAACAAGAAAATCACGCAATGGTGCGCAATCTTTCCAACCTAAAATTTCCGCTGTTTTTATGCGTTTATTGCGGAACATATTTTGCAAATGCGAAGACCTGGCAACATAAATTATTTTTATCAGGAATATTGCAAACCTAAACTGCATATGCTATAATGTCAAAAGACAAGAAAGATAATATTGCTCCATGTGAGCGACAAAACGAAAGCCCTCAGATGTCGGTCTGAGGGCTTTCTTTCTCCATACTCGGCGGAGCTGCCGGGGCTAGTTACCGACTAATCGTTACTGTCTAACCACTTGATGATGTAGTGACAAGCCACACCAGCCATGACTGTAACTAAGAAAGATAATATAAACTCCATGAGGCACCTCCTTTCCGTTACCAGATTGGAGGCGGTAACAAAATTATTGTATCATTTTTTAGACACTTTTCAACAATTTTTATAAATCCCTGGGGACAACTCTGTATATACGGCTCCTCCCTTTATGCTTTGCTGCATTGTTCAGCCCCGCGACTATATTTCTCCAGTAGTCTATCTGTTTCCGTATCTCCCCCAAGTCAGCCCGTGTAAATGTTTTCCCCGCTATAGTATAGCTCTGATTTACAGATACCTCTAACTCTGCGTTAAGCCATGCTTTCAAATGGGTTCTTGCTATTTCCAGGGTGATACCCTCAAACTTTTTTCGCATCTTAAATGCCTCCGCTTCTCTGTCCTCTTTTTCTCCGTTTCCTGACCGCTGCCTGCTGTCCACCTGCCTTTTCCTGGCCGGATTCCTGCGCCTTTTCCTTCCTGCCTTTCTTCTCTTTCAAAGTCACGCCGGAAATTGCGACTGCCGCCTGTGCATAATTTCTGCAATCCAGCGGCTCATTCCTCATTCCTTTCTGTTTCAATTCCCATTCAAACACAGGTCTGCCTTTTTTGTAATGCAGTACCATCTTTTCCGCCGTAAGCCCTTTGAAATAATCTTTATCATAGCCTTTTTCCTCTTCACGGGGAAAATGGCAGTACCCCGGCCCCTCTTCATCTATCACAAGCCGCTGGAACATCAGAGATTTCCCTGTGTCAACCCCCAGCGTAAACAGGTACGCTTTCACCCGGTTATTTTTAGTCGGGCGCGGAACATACGGCACGTCTGCGCCGCCCTTGCCCCTAATGGCAAATATCCCCCTGTGATACCGGGCTTTACAGAATTTATATACCTCGTTGTGAAAATGCCCTCCCGAATCCATGCAGACGCATTTAATTTTCATCATCGTGCCGTCTTTCTTTTCAAACGTCTGCTGAAGAAATTCATCCAGCTTTTCCCAGACTTCCGGCAACTTCAGGTCCCCGTATATTTTCGCATACCGGATTCCCCAGCTTTCATACCCGACTCCCCAACCGACCACTTCAGCCTCAAAGCGATCGTCTTGTGTATCAACCCCTGCCGTAAGCACAACAACATCCTCCGGCACTTCACAATTATATTTCTGCCTGCGCTTCATCAGCACGGATGCTTCTATCTGATGTCCTTCCTCTTCCCAGGTTTCCCCCAGTTCGGTATTGGTCCATGCTTTGTATAACTCAACATTTCCCTTTTTCCGTTCCTCGTCTGCAACCAGAAAATCTTTTACAATCTGTTTCCACCCCAGCGGGGTAAGCGTGGAAGCAAGGGAATTTAAGTGGAATCCCCTCACTTTCCGTTCCGGGTGCTTCGCAACATACTTTCCATTTATGAACTGCTCTTTCCATTCGTATTCCGTGGAAATAACGCCACAGTGTTTACAGACATGGGAAACGCCGGTCACTTCCCCCGCTTCGTCACGGTCAAACTTTATCTGCCCCCATGTAAGCGGCTGGTATTCTCCGCATGACGGGCAGGGTACATTCCATTCTTCCTGCGTGCTGTTTTCATACTCAACCTCAATCCGGGAAACGCCTTTCACTGTCGGGGTTGAAACATAGACCTCTTTCCGGTTCCAGAATGTTGTAAGACGCTTTGCCCCCAGCACAAGCGGGTCCCCGTCATTCCCGGCCGTTGCCGGATAAGCGTCTATTTCATCAGCCAGCAGAATCCTTATGGGCCTGCTCCTTAACTCTGTCGGGGAATTTGCGCCCGTCATGGTAATGCGCCCGCCCGGAAAAGATTTCTTGAAAATCGTGTTCCCGCTTGTGCGGGCTTTATCGCTTATCCTGCCCCTTAATACCGGGGTATCCCTCACCATAGGCATAAGCCTGTCTTTGCTGAATGTTTCCGCCAAACTCAATGTCGGCTGCATCAACATGATCGGGCAGGCATCATAATGGATATAGTAGCCTATCGTGTTCAGTAAAAAAGCGTCTGTTTTTCCGATCTGCGCCGCCGACATTACAACCACTTTCCTGATACTGTCATCAGAAATCGCGTCCATGATTTCCCGCTGGTACGGGGCCGTGTCCGTATCCCATGCCCCGCCCTTGCTTGCCGCTTCTCCGGAAAGCCTGCGGAATCTGTCAGCCCATTCCGATATTGTCAAGTCTGGTGGTGGTTCCAGTGTCTTAAAAATTCTGGTAAAAAGATCAACCGTCGCTTTCTTCATCTTCCTTTATCACCTCACAGAAAAGCGTCTGGAAATCGGACAGTTCCGCCAGCGCCTTTTTGATTTCTTTCATAAGCCTTTTCGCTATCTTGTCAGTGTCCTTTTCTTCCGCCAGCCTCGGGGCCTGCTCTGCTGGGATTGCCATAAGGCGAGCTTTAAAGTTTATCAGCATGGCAGATATTACCCGTTCTATATCCTCCGCCTTGTGAAGTTCCCCGCTCTTCACCGCAAGTTCCATTTCCTCATTCTTCCGCTTTGCCCGTACCAGCTTCGCCCGCTCCGTCTGGTAGTCAATGCTTTCCTCCGTTTCCGGGTTCTGGTTTCTAAGGTAACGGATATAGTCAATCCTGGCCTGCCCTAAATCATACAGTCCTGGGCGGTATTCTTTCAGAATCCCTTTGTCGGTCAACTGCTTTATCCGCTTCTGGGTCAGGTCCAGGTGACGGGCAACGGCATTTTTATCATAGACTTTCAAAAAACGCACCCCCTATAAAAAAATTCCGGGTTTCCGGAAGCGGTTTTTCCCTCCCAAATCTAAACGGGGCGTGGGGTCGATGTACCCGCAATGGTGCCCGGGGCTTCCACAGTACCTTTTATGTGCCTGCTTTCTGCCCTCTTTTTCCTCCCCTCACACGCCCCTGCCGCCCCTCTGTCGTGCTTTGCCTTAGTCTTGCCTGCTTTCCTCTACGCCCCGCTGTCAGGATTCTATGCCCTCTCCTGTGTCCTCTGTATAGGTGTCGTCTATCTCGCCATCTTCCCCTATCTCATAGCTTCCTGTTATCTTCTGTTTCATAAGCATATACCGCTTTTCGTCAAGGCTTATTCTTTTATTCTCCAACTGATAGCTTTTTATAGTGTCCAGTAATTTCAGTATCCTGCCATGGGTTTTATTCCACTCTACCTCTAATTTCATGGCCCTTTCAAAAGGACTTGATTTTATGACAGTATTCATGGCTGTTTTTAGACGGTCTTTTATTTCCTGCCTTTTTTCTTCCGCTTCAATACCGCTTAAAGTTTGCAGAGCATATAGCTTTTCCTGCTCCGCTTCTATATCCTCCTTGCTTTTGGGAGTAAGCATTTCCACCACCTTGTCAACATACAAATCCGTGTCCGGCGCCTGCTGTAATTTTTCAAGCCGCCCGCGCAAATCGCTTTCTTTCGCAAGCAGTATTTTCAGTTCGCGCAATAAATTCCGCTCTGCGTCCAGCGTGATATTTTCTATCTGTTCCCGGTTCTCTTCCGGCAAATCTTCCAGATTTACGGTTTTATAAGCTCCATGTTTCAAGGCGTTTTCATTTCCCTTTTTCGCGCCATGCCCTTTCGCATTCTGGTTTCCAAGCTGCCCGCCCCGTTTGGGCTTGTTTTTTTCAGCAAGTTTTTCTTTCCACTTGTCAACGCACTTCCATTTCCTGATCTGGTCCGCTGTCGCCCCTACCATTTCCGCTATTTCCGCGTTTTTGATTTCTCCGCCCATTTCAAGGAATATTTCAAGCCCCTTATCCCTTGCCGGGTTCCTCGGTCCGCCCGCCATGCCCTCCCCCCTTTCGTTCGTTTCTCCATCTCCGATCACTCTGTTCTTCCGGAAATGCGCGCATTTTAGATCCTCCACAAAAAAGCACGGAAAAAAGCGGGTTGACTCTCCTGCTTGCCAACTCGCTTTTTAAATCCTGCATAATACCATTATAGCAGGAAAAACACGCAATAGTGCGCAATCTTTACAGCACATTTTTTTCGAGAAATTCGCTTTGTGAAAGGTACCCGTTTCTGGTGATTTTTTTTGCCATGATTTGCAGTGCTTCCGTTCTATGATTCTGCGCCTGCCGAACGGAATACCCCGCCTGCTCCGCAACTTGTTCCCATTTTAAGCCCTTTATGTAAAATCCGGTTAAAATCAGTTTGTGGACGGTCTGCAACGTAGTAATTTCCTTTAAAATCTCTGTCCGCACCCGGTTCAGTTCCCGGATTCTTTCATGCAGAAAATCAATATGTGCTTTTGTATCTGCTTCCGCGTTTCTCATGGCCCGTTTTTCCACCTTATCACTTGTCCCGCTGCCTTTTGGCATACCGTTATAAGTGATTGCCCTTATGGTATTATATCTTTCCTCATACTCCGCAAGAGAAGCCTTGCACATTCTTATATCATCATCAATGCGTGGATAAAATTTCAATATCTTTTCTGTGTCCGCCTTATTCATAAAACCCCTGCCTTTCTTTCCTGCCATAAATCCGCAATTCATAACGTTTGTATTTTAATGTGCTTTTTGCCTGCTGCCGCGTCCGACTCCTTATCCTGCTGCACCGTTTCCTTTGGTATCCCCTCGCTTCCCTCCTTATTCCTATTTTCTCCTGAATCTCTGCCACCCGTTTCATAACTTCCGCAATATCCGCAAGCATTTCTTCTGTCCTCCCTGTGCTGCAAGTCTTTTCTATAATCACATTCCCTTTATCATCTGCGCCGATCACCCGCATCATGTCTTCACCCTTTCAGATAGTCCGCATACGCTTCATTTTGGGCTGTCAGCCATTCATTCAACGCCGCCGCTATGTTCCTTTCCAATTCTTCAAAAGAACTTGTGCTAATATCTACAAACTGTTTCCTGACAATCCCTCTTATGATTTCCTGCTGCCCTCTGCCGTTTTTCCTCTTCAGCCATTCCGCGAAACTCAACCCGGCTTCCATCTCCGGCAGATATTCAGGGTGATTCATAATATTGTCCTGCGTTTCCTGCGGCGGTTCTTCTGCTGTTTCTTCCTGCCGTTTCCCCGGTTCTTTCCTGCTTTCTGCCGGCCTTACAACCTCCGGTTCCGGCTCCTCCTCCAATTCCCCTGCTATAATCATAGCCGTCACAATCCCGGCAAGGCTTTCATAATCCACAAGGTACTTTTCGGTAAAATTCTTTGACATTATGTTTACGCCCTCCGTGGAAAATCTGTATATCACCTGTTCGCCACCCTCCGGCTTCACTTTCCCTCCTTTGTATGACTGGTAGAAGAAATGCTTCAGTGTGTTTACGACTGCTGCCGTGTCGGTATCCTTAAATACTGCCCGGTTCACTTCCCCGGTCATTATCTCTTTTATGACGGCTCTCACGTTCTCTATCTGGCTCTCCGGTAATTCCTGCGGCTCTTTTTTTGCTTTCTCTCTCACATCCCTTATATGCAATTCCCCGGTCTGCTGGTATTCCTCATGCAGCCTTTTCTGCTCATCCCCGGTTCTTCTTGCTATTTCATGGGCGGTTGAAATATTAATTCTTCCCGCCTGCAGTTCACTTTTAAATTCTTCTTTCAGGCTATTATTTATTTTTTCATACCGGGAAAGCTGTGTGCCGGATAAATGAAGCAGATCGGAAATAATTTCCCGTGTCCTCCCTAACTTTACTTTCTCATAATACGGACAGCCCAATTCACAATCAGAATAATATTTTTTCCTATCCTCTGCGGACATTTCAGTGTTTCCGCACAATTCCCCCTCTACACCGTAAGTACAGCTCTCGCACAGGCAGCCTTTTCCCTCTCTTGCTTTCTGAGCTTCCTGTTCAATTTCTTTCCGGTATTCCTCCAGTACCGTTTTTAATTCCTTATACTGCCGCACCCGCTCCCAATCACTCATATCCCTTGCAGTTGAGTTTGTCAGAATCATACTAAGACGTTCCATAATTCCCGTTTTTTCATCTTTCACAACACACGGCACATATCTAAACTGCTCCTTCCCCTCTTCTACTAAACGAATACTTGCAAGCCTGCGCCTGTGTCCCGCTGTCACTTCATACTTTCCGTGTACAGGCGGCTTTACTTCCAGATTCTGCCGGATTCCTCCCAACAACTCTATTGACAGCGCCAACTCTTCAATATCCTTTGTGGAATAGAAATTGTTTTCAGAAGGTACAAGATCATACACATCCAGCATGACAACTGCAAAATTCCCTTTCTTTTCTTCGGCTGCTGCCCGCTCATGTTCTGCCTGCTTCTGGCTTTTCTTATTCAGTAATGCCAGCGCGTTAAAGTTACCACCTTTCGCCATATCCTCATTACCTCCTCTTTTCCGTGTCCGAATCGGTCACATTATTTTCCTGCTGAAAACCAAACTTTTTCAATGCTATCTATATTCCTTTCCCGTCTGCCGATCTTTGAGTTCTATCCGCCCCAGCAGTTCAAACCCGGCAAGGCTGATAATCTGTTTTAACATTTTTATCAGAATCCCTACCTCCCCGTCCCGCTTACGTTCTTCTGCGCTTACCCGCCTGATTGCCTGCCCTGCCGTTTTATCTGGGTATCCTTCATGATTCACATACATTTCATGCCACCCCTAAATATTCTTTCACAAACTGTCTATAATCCTTTGAAGCGCCGCACCATGGGCTGTACTCGATCAGAGGAACGTCTGTAAAGGTATTTTCATCTACCTTTTTCGGGGTCCGACGGATATGTGTATTGAATACCGGGTATCTCTGCATTTTCAGCCATTCTTCCCCCTGTTCGTTCACTCCCTGCTGGTATTCCCCGTTTTCATCTTTCCACAGCGTCCTATAAAACATTGTAACAAGACAGCCTCGGAACTTAATTTTCGGATTCAGTTCTTTCACATTCTCGATCTGCTGCTCCAGTTCCTCCATGCCGTCCAGAGAATACCCGTCAATCTTCACCGGAATAATTACTTCATCTGCTGCCACAAGCGCATTTATAACAGAAATATTTATATCAGGCGGACAGTCAATAATACAGTAATCATACATGGAATCCACCTTTTCAAACTGGTTCCTGAAAATCGTCTGCTGCTCTATCTCCTGATTCATGATAATTTCAAGGTTCGCCGTCAGCAAATGCATATTTGCCGGGATAACATCAATAAAGGCATATTCCGTTTTTCTGATTACTTCCAGAATATTTGTTTCTCCCGACAGAATATCCGCCACGG
Source organism: Lachnospiraceae bacterium (assembly GCA_009774155.1). GTDB lineage: Bacteria > Bacillota > Clostridia > Lachnospirales > Lachnospiraceae > Hominiventricola. The sequence continues at coordinate 259 of VSNE01000447.1, read as the reverse complement.
ACGGAAGTTCATAGCTATGTACGGCATAGGCTTTTGAAGCGTTCCCCTGCTTGTCATTGTCTACCAGCAGCACTCGTTTACCGTAATCCTTCCCCAAGATATGCGCCATGTTCACCGCTGTTGTGGTTTTTCCGCAACCACCTTTCATATTGATAATTGCTACCGTTTTCATTCCTGATACCTCCATTCAGCCTTTTTCTTTATTCCTCAACTTTCTGAATCGCCTTCCTCTGGTTCCAATCGCTTCCCGTTCGTGGGA